>NZ_JSDQ01000040.1:0-7646 GCF_000813665.1 Neochlamydia sp. EPS4
CCAGCTCACCACTCTGCCTGCAGAAATCGGGCAGCTGTCTCAGCTGCAAACGCTTGACTTAAAAGAAAACCAGCTCACCAGTCTGCCTGCAGAAATCGGGCACTTGTCTCAACTTACCAAGCTTGAATTAGCGGAAAATCCTTTAAAAGATATTGCAGAAAAAATAAGGCAGCGTTTTCAATTGTAGAATGGCCGTAAATGCTTTTTAAATTGGCGTGAGCTAAAATGAAATAAAAAACTTTTAGCCATCTTATCTTTAAAGAAGCAATTCGCTTTTCTTCCAGCAACTAAGCAAGCTTAAACTAACCTACACATTTATTCTGCCGCACGAGTTAGATCTTGATCTAGGTGGAAATCCACTGAAAAGTATTCCTAATGAAATAAAGCAACGTTTTAGGCTATAACTGAAAAAGTTGGTATCTGCAGCACCTAATGTACTAGAGAAATAAATGGATGGGTTTGTAAGATGCCGAGAATATAGATAACCTTCCTATAGCATCCGAAGCTTGGAAGACTCACTCTGCTAAAAGATAGAAAGAATTTCTAAGGGTTTTTTATATTGCTAGCTTGCCTAAGCATGTCACTAAGCTGCTGTTAGATTTTGTTGGTCTATTTTGCTTTTTTCATGTATATAAATGCCTCTAAAAAGTGACTAAAAATAAGCTTAAAGTTTAAAGGAGACCATACCATGAATCCTATCTCTTCCATCACCCTACAACACTTGCCTAATGAGATATTATTTTCTATTTTAAAGCCATGTGCCAGCCCTTCGGTATCTAGCGTTTGTACAAGATGGCGACATTTGCTGGCTACGGAAGTCATGCCTTCCCTTCATAAGCAAATAGGTAAGATGCATGCTCCTCATAGAGAGATTAACGAACAGACTCTAATTTTAGATAAGCTTTATACGCTACCAGCTATGATTCCCGCAACAGCAAAGGTCTATGCAATCTTCAGGCAAATCTTTACACAAGCTAGGTCTCTTTCTCCTTTAGAATTTAAGTGGAAAACCGAGGAAAAAAGATATTTTACCCTCACTAATTACTGCTCTTATCTTGTAAATATTAACCGCCTCTTAATGTGGAAAGAACTTGGCAGAGGAGAAGAATATTTAGGGAGAGAAGAAATCAAGTACTTGCCTTTAGAAGAAAAAGGCAAGCTTTTTAAGGAATGGGTTAAAGATTATAGCAAAAATATTACGAAATTGCATTTAGCAAGAATTGGCTTAACCTTATTACCCGCAGAGATAGGGCAGCTATTGCAGCTAGAAGAACTTTTTTTAAATAGCAACCAGCTTACCATTCTTCCTGCAGAGATAGGGCAGTTATTGCAGCTGAAAGAGCTTTTCTTATATGGCAACCAACTTGTCTCCCTTCCTGCTGAGATAGGGCAGCTATTGCAGCTGGGATTACTTACCTTAGATAACAACCAGCTTACCACTCTTCCGGCAGAGATAGGGCAGCTATCAAAGCTCGAGGTTCTTAGCTTAGATAACAACCAGCTTACCACTCTTCCGGCAGAAATAGGGCAGCTATCAAAGCTCGAGGCGCTTCGCTTAAAAAACAACCAGCTTAACACACTTTCGGCAGAGATACGGCAGCTATCCCAGCTGCAATGGCTTGACTTAACAAACAACCAGCTTACTACTCTTCCCGCAGAGATAGGGCAGATATCCCAGCTGCAAACCCTTTCATTAAATAATAACCAGCTTACCGCTCTTCCGACAGAGATAGGGCAGCTAGTGCAGCTGAAACAGTTTTACTTAAATAACAACCAGCTTACAACTCTTCCCGCCGAGATAGGGCAGCTGGTGCAGCTGAAAGAGTTTTACTTAAATAACAACCAGCTTACAGCTCTTCCAGCAGAGATAGGGCAGATATCAGAGCTCCAAGAGCTTCAATTAAATAACAACCAGCTCACCTCCCTTCCTACTGAGATAGGGAAGCTATCTCAGCTGCTAGGATTAGATTTAAGCAGCAACAAAATTACCACTCTTCTTTCACAGATAGGGCAGCTATCAAAGTTGCAAGGACTTAACCTAGAAAGCAACGAACTCACCACTCTTCCCGCAGAGATAGGGCAACTATTGCAGCTGGAAGGGCTTTTCTTAAATAACAACCGACTTACCACTCTTCCGGCAGAAATAGGGCAGCTAGTGCAGCTGAGAGGATTTGAATTAAATAGCAACCAGCTTACTACTCTTCCGGCAGAGATAGGCCATCTGTCGCACGAGTTAGATCTTGATCTAGGTGGAAATCCATTGAAAAGTATTCCTAATGAAATAAAGCAACGTTTTAGGCTATAACTGAAAAAGTTGGTATCTGCAGCACCTAAGGTACTAGAGAAATAAATGGATGGATTTGGAAGATATTGAGAATATAGATAACCTTCCTATAGCATCCGAAGCGGGGAAGAATCACTCTGCTAAAAGATAGAAAGAATTTCTAAGGGTTTTTTATATTGCTAGCTTGCCTAAGCATAACGTTAAGTCATTTTTAGGTCTTGCTTGCCTATTTTGCTTTTTTTCATAGATATATATATGCTTCTAAAAAGCAACTAAAAATAGGCATAAAAACTAAAAGGGCCTTACTATGCACCCTAGCACTTCCATCACCCTAGAACAATTGCCTAATGAGATATTATTTTCTATTTTAAAGCTTTGTGCCAGTCCCTTCTTATCTAGCGTCTGTAAAAGATGGCATCATCTGCTGGCTACGGAAGTCATGCCTTCTCTTTATAGGCAAATAGGTAAGATGCATTTTCCTCAAGGAGATGTAGATGAGCGAGCTTTTCTAATAGATAAAATTTATAAGCTAGACGATGGACTTCCTGAAGTAGCAAAGGTTGCTGCAATCTTTAAGCAAGTCTTTAGCCTAGCTACAGCTCTTTCTCCATTAGAATTAGAATTTAAATGGAGAACGGAGGAAAAAAAATATCTTACCCTGGCTAATTACTCCTCTTATATGGTAAATACTAATCGCCTGTTAATGTGGAAAAAACTTCCAGGTGGAGAGGAATTCTTAGAGCAAGAAGAAATCAAGTACTTGCCTTTAGAAAGAAAAGGAGAGCTATTTGGAGGGTGGATTGAAGAGCATGGCAAAGAGATTACGTGTTTAAGCTTAAGCGAGAAGGGTTTGACCTTTTTACCTTTAGAGATAGTGTTGCTACCCCAGTTACAAGCGCTTTATCTAAGCAATAATCATCTCACAATTCTTCCTAGAGAGATAGGACAACTTTCTCATCTAAAATGTCTTGGTTTAAACGATAACCAGCTAAACACTCTTCCTGCTGAGTTAGGGCAGTTGTCTAATCTGCGAAGACTTTTCTTAGAAGGTAACCAGCTTAATACCCTTCCAGTAGAGATAGGAAGACTTTCGCAGCTGCGAGAACTTTCCTTAGAAGTCAACCAGCTTATCTCCCTTCCTGCAGAAATAGGCCAGCTTGCTCAGCTAAAGATATTAAACTTAAACTATAACCAGCTCAGCACCCTTCCAGCAGAGATAGGACAACTGTCTAAGCTACAAAAATTTTCCTTAGAAGGTAACTATCTTATTACTCTTCCAGCAGAGATAGGGCAGCTATCACAGTTGCAAACCCTTAGCTTAGAAAGTAACCAACTCGCTTTCCTTCCTGTAGAGATGGGTCAGTTAGCAAAGCTAAAAGACCTTGACTTAAAAGACAATCAGCTAACTCATCTTCCTAAAGAGATGGGACAGCTAACATATCTAGAAAGCCTTGTCGTAAGATGCAATCGGCTTACTAGCCTTCCTAAGGAGATATGTCAGTTGCTTCAGCTGAGACGGCTTGATATACGCTATAATCAGCTTACCTTCCTTCCTGTAGAGATAGAGCAGTTGAATAATAATGGAAACGTAATCCTTGATATAATCGGAAATCCATTTGAAAGTATCCCTCATGTGCTAAAAGAGCGGTTTCACCGCTGGTATTGAAAAAATTTTAACAGTTACGTTACCGACCTAGCATTAGTCAAATTTTTTCATAAAAAAGCCCTGAGGCAGGCTTTAGGTAAGCGGTCACGGGGGTAATCAATTATTTTTGGTAAGTAAAATAATTTGTAGAATTTATATTTGTCTAATCATAGTATGCAACCCTCATACGAACAGCTGTTTAAAGAAAATGCCTAGTTATGAGCTGAAAATACAAAGTTAGAAAAGAAGAAGAAGTTACGATAGGCTAAGACTTAAGTTACTATTCCTCAACAACGCATGCGTTAGCCCCAAACATGAGACTTAAATTAACTGCTAATGTTTCAGTTTTACTCTGTCTCCTACCCCTGTTTTTTACTATGCAAATTTTTTGGCAGTTTGTAGATAAGCATTAAAAAGCTATCCCTTTATGGCTGCTATTAAACTTTTCTTTTATCTTTAATACTATAAAGAGAACTTGCTGGATAAAATATCGCTTTATAAAAAGCTCAAATTTTCTATCATGCCATAAATTAATCATAGCTTATTAAGAGCGAGGGGAAAAAGGGACAGACAAGCCCCTTTTTTAGGTCTCCTCCTATAGAAGGATGCTAACTGAAAACCTTATTTTTTCTTAGGTTCTATATATATTATTTTGCATGTTTGATTTTCTTTTGTCATCCGTCATGGTTAGTGACCCAGGGTCGGCAGTTTTAGTGACCCACCCCCTCGTCACCTTTAGTGACCCACCCTAGCTACCAAAATTTTTTTTCTTTATTTCTCTTAAACTGCATAAATCTTCATGGGACAATCTTTTTTTATCTTGTCTCGAAAAGGAGATTTTATGCCAAGGAAGAGAAATATGGTAGAATTACAACAAGTCATTTTTCGACTAAAACTTGAAGCAAAGCATTCGCTCTATTAATCGCGATACCGGTATTCATCGTACGATTATCCGTAACCTCAATAAAGTTGCGAATAACAGCGGGTGGCTATCTAACGATAGATCTATCCTCTCTGAGAATGAAATTCATCAGGCTCTCGTAGCTTTTGATTTAAAAAAACCTTCAAAACCGCATGATTTAGATCCTCTTAAACCTTTAATTAAAGAGTGGTTAGCAAAGAACCATAGTTTTGTGGTCATTCATAAGCTTATTCAAGAGTACATCACGTGCAGTGAATCAACTGTACGAAGATTCATCCATCAACACTTTCCTAAACAAATTCAACCTATAATGATCAGAAAGCATATTCCCGGTGAATGTGCGGAAGTAGATTTTGGTTATCTAGGTTTATGTTTTGACCCTGAAAGTGGTAAAAATCGTCGTGCTTGGGTCTTTTCTTTAAGACTCCGTTACTCACGCAAAGCCTATCGTGAAGTTGTTTTTGATCAGAGCACTAAGACGTTTTTAGCCTGTCATATCCATGCTTTTGAATGGCTAGGTGGAGTCCCTACCAAAATTGTCATCGATAATCTAAAAGCTGGGGTAACAAAAGCTTCTTTGCATGAACCTTTACTCAACAGATCCTATCAGCAATTAGCAGAACACTATGCATTCATCATCAGCCCTTGCATTCCTTACAAGCCTCAACATAAAGGTGGGGTAGAAAACGACATCAAATACATCAAGAGAAGTTTCCTTTCCTTTTTCTTAGAAAGCCAAGCACAAAAAGGCATCGAAGTGCCTTCTAAAAGTGATTTTCAGAAAGCTCTTGACCAATGGAATGGCGAGGTTTCTGAAAAACGCAAAATTGGGGGTGTTGATCATACCCCTCAAGATCTTTTTGAAGAAGAAAAGGAGCATTTAAAACCCCTTCCAAGTTGTCGTTGGGATGCTTTGGAATGGTATTGTACAATTGTAGGAAAAGACTGGAGAGTGCGCTTTGATAAAGTTTGGTATTCGGTTCCTTATGCTTTTATAGGCAAAGAGGTACAAGTTTGTGCTAGCCAAAGCTCTGTTAAAATTTTCCATGCAGGCCAAGAAATTGCTATGCATTTACGTTCATATAAGCCCAATGATTACGTCAGGGCAAATTTACATGCCCCTTTGCAGCAAGAAGAAGTGCTTAATGCCACCCGAGGTGGATTACTAGCGCAAGCAGAAACCCTAGGCCCTTTTACCTTAAAGTTGAGTGAAGAGCTTCTTAATGATCCTTCTCATGATAAATTAAGGCCGGTTAGATTAATTTTAAAGCTTGCCTTACGCTATAGCCCTGCTAGATTAGAGAAAGCCTGCCAGAGAGCTCTTATTTACGGTACTATTTCTTATACCAGCATAAAAGCGATCTTAGAAAAAGCTTTAGATCAAAAGCCCTTTGAAGAGCAATCTACCCAATTAGATAAACCGCAAAAGTATTTTAAATTCGCTAGAGACCCACAATATTTTACCCAAGGAGCTATGTATGGATGAAATGATTTTGCTTAAAGCAAAACTTAACAAGCTTAAATTGTCTAAATTGTTGGAAACGCTTCAGGAACGTTTAAAACAGGCTATAAAAGAAAAATGGTCTTATTCGCAGTTTTTGGACATATTGCTTACAGATGAAATGGATCGTCGTAATCAAAGTCAGTTCGCAAAAAAGCTCGTAAAAAGCCATCTACAAGTCAATAAGACATTAGAAACTTTTGATTTTTCATTTAACACAAAAGTTTATGAGCCTATCCTTAAAGAATTAGCGACATGCCATTTTGTGGAAAATAAAGAATGCGTGCTAATCATCGGCCCCAGTGGAGTAGGAAAGAGCCATCTTGCCCAATCAATAGGCCATGAAGCTATTAGAAAAGGCTATGAGGTGCTTTTCTATAGAACATACCAGCTTTTTTATTGGATATCTATGGGCCATGGAGATGGCAGCTATAGAAAAAGGCTGCAGCAGGTCATTAAAGTCCCTTTATTAATCTTAGATGATTTTGGGTTACAATCGCTTAGTGAAGCCAGTCAAATGGATCTTTATGAAGTGATTTGTGAAAGATATGAGAAGGCTGCCACGATTATTACCAGCAATAGAGAATTTGGAGAGTGGCAGGAAATATTTGCCAATCCATTAATAGGTAGTGCAGCACTAGATCGTTTGATTCACAGAGCCACAAAGCTTGTGATTGAAGGAAAAAGTTATCGTATGGAACAATTCCATAAAAGATCAAAACAAAATAAAGAAACCGAGAAGTAAAGAAAAAATCCAAGCTAGGGTGGGTCACTAAAGGTGACGAGGGGGTGGGTCACTAAAACTGCCGACCCTGGGTCACCAACCATGACGGATGACATCTTTAGGATAAATTTTACCGAGATGCTTTTTAGGCAGTATTTTAATGCGAGTATCAATGCCAACAAATTTGATAGGGTAACCAATTTTTTTATAAAAAGCCCTAGACGCTTTTAAAGATGATAAGCGTTACAAATAGGAATAAAATCAAATTTATTTATAGCGCTTTCAGGTTCTTTGAGAAGTTTTTAATAGGACTTCATGGAATAAAAGGCGACTTGGCTACTATCACCTTTTTTTCTTGAAAAAATAAAAAGCAAAATATCTTGCTCAATGCAAAGTATGCCTTTCATCGGGTGTAATAACAATATATAGTGGTTTAAATTTTAAATTTCTTATCATCGACATATACTTAAAAAAGAGTAATCAATGGTTTGAGCAAGAGTCGAAAACTTGCTTAAGTTTGCTGCCACAATCTTCTTAAAATTAGCCCAAAAGGTTTCAATAGGGTTTAGA
>NZ_JSDQ01000041.1:0-70098 GCF_000813665.1 Neochlamydia sp. EPS4
AAAAAACTGCAGTTATTGTCACTCCGAATGCCTCAGCTATTTCTCTAAGGTATGCATCCGGAGTTTGTTTTATATATAATTTTAGCTTTTCACTATCAATTTTACTGGGGCTCTGCCGTCTTTTTTTAGGAGCTAGGCAACCTTGTTTTTTCCGCTTAATCCAGTTTGTTAACGTGCGAACTGTTACGCCAAACACCCCACTAGCTGTGGCCATTGAGCCGCCATTCTCTATATAATTCAAAGCTTTTTTTCTTAAATCGTGTGAATATACCATGCCAATTGATTATACATATATCCTTAGAAAAATAGAATTCAAATAACTATAATTAAGTTGCAAAAGGATCTGTCAATAGGCTTTATGTAATCCCTTAGCCTTGAAAAGGGATAGTGTAATAGAAGCAATAAGAAGGTAGAAATTGCTGAAATTCTGAGACCCAATTTTTCTACAATCGAAAAGCTAGAGCAAACTTCATTTGATTTTGAAGAGGGTGAGCTACGAAGAAGTAGGCCAATTATCATGCTATTAAATTTTGATAATTAACGCCATACAGAATCGTAATTTTGGCATTCATAGGTGTTAGTTATTAGGGAAGTGAATATTTTAATTGTATTTTAACTTTCTACAGGAGGCTGCCAACCAGGCAGTTCTTTTAAATCCCGGAGTCCAAAGTGTTTAAGGAAATAGGGAGTGATTCCGTAGAGAGTAGGGCGGCCGGGTGCCTCTAAGCGGCCTACAGATTCGACAAGTTGCCTCTCCAACAAACTTTGAAGGGTACCCGAGCTATCTACACCGCGAATAGCATCAATTTGAGGACGGGTGATAGGTTGCCGATAAGCAATAATGGCTAACACTTCAGCAGCAGCGGGGGAAAGCTTCTCCGTGCGCTTATTACGAAAAAGTAAATCTAGGTAAGGGCTATATTCTTTACAGGTACGTAAAATATAGCCTTGGGCAATTTCTTCTAATCTAAAGGCGCGCTGTTGCAAGATAAATTCTTCCGCTAGCTCTTGCAATAAGTCTTGAATTTGACGGGGTTTAAGAGGCTCAACAGCATCCAGCACTTCGCGGATTTTATTAAAGCTAAGCGGCTCACGGCTGACAAAAAGCAGGGCTTCTATGATTCTTTTAAGGCGTGTTCTTGTAGTTTTTTCAGTGGATTTTTGTTCTATAGCCTGATTATTAACGGGAATGCCTGGAAGAGAGCCTTGGACATATTGCTTTTTAGGAGAGAAGGCTTTAGGAGCTGTAAGCTTTTCTGGAGGAGAAGGAGGAAGATCCTCAGAAGGAAGCACAGGAATTAATTCGCTTGCCGTCGTTTCCATTTGTTGTTCGAAAAAGTTAATTTCTTTAGCCATAAATATTTATAATTTCACGCATAATAGTATTTTCTGAGAGGCAACATTCTTGATTAAATAGCTCTCACCAATTTTCATCAGTTCAAGTACAGCCAGGAAGATAACAATAATTTCTAGCTTGCTTGTAGCATTTAAAAAAAGTTGTTCGATTTCAAGCTGATGATTGACGTTTAAATATTGACGAATAGCTTTAATTTTATCAGCAACTTTCCACTCTTCTTCTTGAATAAATTTTGCCGTTTTGATCGGTGCTTTAGCTAAAGCTTGCTTAAAGAGATCCGCTAAGTCTTCTAAAGTCAAATGCTCGATACCCAACGGTTTGTTATTTTCTCCTAGGGGCTCTGGCTCACGTAAATAATAAGCACTTTGAGACATCTCCAGCTGAGTAAGGTTTTTAGCTGCTTCCTTAAAACGACAATAGTCAAGTAATTGATGAATAATATCAAAACGGGGATCATGCTCTTCCTCTCCCAAAGAGAGAGGCTGTTCATGCGTAGGCAGAAGCATACGGCTTTTAAGCCATAAAAGAAAGGATGCCGAAGCAATAAATTCAGCCCCTGAATCCACAGAGGAGGCCTGCCATTCCTTTAGCTTTTGGATATACTGCTCAGTAATTTTTTTTAAAGAAATTTCGACGGGATCAATTTCATGCTTTTGAACAAGATGGAGCAAAAAATCCAGCGATCCTTCAAAGTTTTCTAGAGCAAATACATCTTCACTATATAAGTTTTTCATATCAATAAGTCTACTAGAGCAAGAATTCTCTATAAATATAAAAATCTTACCTTTAAGAAAAAAGGCATTAAAATCAGTATATCGAGGATAAGAATAAATGGCTGATAAAAATAATTTTATAATTTTTCAAAAATGTTGTTGTTAAACCTGAGGCTCTCTATAATCCAGAAAGAGGTGAAGAGTTTTTGTTTCACAAGTGATTTATTATTAGCAAATTAGGATTGAAGATATGCGCTTGCTTAATCGTTTTAGTTTATTTATCATCTTTATTTTTCTAGTTAATTCTTTTCTTTTGGGCCAGGAACCCGATCAGCTTAAAAGGCAAGATATTAGCAAAATTATGCGGCAGATCTTTGCTGAGCATTTAGGTCAGAAAACGATTAACGAGAAAATCTTAAGAAATGCTTTTAAAAATTATATCGATCAGTTCGATCCTGATCGTACCTATTTAACCTACACGGAGGTAGAGCCTTTCCTTGGATTATCTTCTGAGCAAATGGAAATCTACATTACCGCCTACAAAAATGAAGACTTTTCTTCTTTTGAAAAGCTTAATGCGGTCATTCAAAGATCTATCCTGCGGGCACGTCAATATCGCCAAGATCTTATAAAAAATACCGAAGAGCTTTTCAAAGCAGCAGATGAGCGAGGTGCAAGCAATAAAAATACAGAGGGATTAGAGCTTAATTTAAATGGTTCATTTGCTTCTAATTTTGAGCAGCTTAAAAGACGTACCAAAGAGCAAATGATAACTTTCATTCAGGCTGAGCAGAAAAGATATGGAAAAGCGCAGGTCTCTAACTACAAATCCAGACTCCTTGTCATGTTTGATCAGGCATTGAAAAATATTGAAGAGGGATATCTCTATCAAACGAGTGAGGGTAAGGCGTATAGTGAAGGTAAAAAAGAAAGTGCTTTAGCTTTACATATTTTAAAAGCTTTAGCTAGCTCTTTAGACGCTCATACGGCTTTCTACAGTGATACAGAAGCCTACGATATGAAAGTGCGCCTTGAAAAAGAGTTTGATGGTATAGGGGTGGTTTTACAGTCTACTCCTCAAGGAATAATTATTTCTTCCTTAATCGAAGGAGGAGCGGCTTCCAAAAGTGGCAAAATTTTTGCTAATGATTATCTTCTTCAAATCAATGGTAAGGCCACGTCCGGCCAAACGTTGCCTGAGGTGATGAACACAATAAGAGCCTCAAAAGAGCCTTCTATAGAGCTGGTCATCAGTAGATCTTTCCAAGAAGAAAATGGAAAGCAGATGGAAAAGCAGGAAACGGTCATTCTTAAAAAAGAATCTATTCCTATTAAAGGTGAGCGAATAGATGTAAAACAGGAAAAAGTGGGCAACGGCATTATTGGCATTATCACCCTTCACTCTTTTTACCAGGGTGAAGATGGAACGGGTAGCGACAGTGATATGCAAAAAGCCTTAAAAGAGTTAGATCGAAAAGGTAATTTGCGAGGGCTGATTTTAGATTTACGGGAAAATAGTGGGGGCTTTCTTAGTCAAGCTGTAAAGGTAGCTGGTCTATTTATTTCCAACGGTATCATTGTAATTTCTAAATATTCTGACGGAGAAAAGCGTATTTATCGCGACATAGATGTTAGGACTGCTTATCAGGGACCTCTTATTATTTTGACTTCAAAAGCTACTGCTTCTGCTGCTGAAATTGTGGCACAAGCTTTACAAGATTATGGGGTAGGCTTAATTGTTGGAGACGAACATACTTATGGAAAGGGCACTATTCAAAGTCAAACGGTGACGGGCAATGAGGGGGAAACCACTTCTTTTTTTAAGGTGACCGTGGGTAAATATTACACGGTCTCAGGGAAAACTCCTCAATTGGAGGGAGTAAAAGCTGATATCGTGGTGCCTGGCCCTTATCATGATGAGCCTATTGGAGAGGAATATTTAGAGCAGCCGTGGAAGCCCGATCTTATTAAGGCAGGTTTTGAAGATAGTCTTCAAGATATTGAGCCTAGTGTAAAGTCTTGGTATATGAAATACTATACGCCTACTCTTCAAGCCAAGGTCTCAACCTGGCAAGAAATACTGCCTTATTTAAAGAAAAATAGTGCTTATCGCATCGAGAACAATAAAAATTATCAAATGTTTTTAAAACAAAAGAAAGCAGGAAATACAGAGGAGATAACGCTTTTTGGATCGCCTACCGAAGATGAGCTTGGCAAGGAATCAAACAATTACGGCAAAGAAGATCTACAGATGCAAGAGACTATAAATGTGCTCAAAGATATGATTTATTTGCATAGCAAGAAACGTCAGAATCAAGAGGTTAAAGGCGATATTGCTCCTCTTTAAGCTGCTACAGCAAATTAAGGATTGCATAAAAAAGGGATGATAGTCTATCTTGCTTACTTATCTCTGGCCAGATAGCTCAGTCGGTAGAGCAGAGGACTGAAAATCCTTGTGTCGCTGGTTCGATTCCAGTTCTGGCCACTTTAGCCGGATTAATCCTATTAATCCGGCTTTTTTTTGTCCTATTCTTATTAGACTTTGCTTAACATCATCGCATCTTAATTCTAAAAAATTTAGATGGGCTTTAAAAAGCTAGCTATAGTTTAGATTTTTTGCCCAACTTATAATCGAACAAGCAGAGCCTTGAAAAAAAGCGATAAGAATAGATTTCTATCCTAACTTTAATTATCTACCTAATGAGCTACAAGTAGCTATCTTTAGTTTGTTGTCAGAAGAAGATTGAGGCAGGGCAGCTTTAGTTAGCAAACCATGGAAGCAGCTAGCAGAAGACTTTTTTTTACGGAAAAAATTATTTTTGCCGGCGTTAGAGCAACTCTACCCCACGTAAAAATTCCCGCTCTGCCTGGCAAAAGATTGATAAGAGAAAGTAGGTTTTTGGAAAACTTGTGCTTCTCTTTTTTCTCTAAATATTTTCATTATCAAATGCATAAGCTTCCTCCGACTGAGGCGCCTTAGAGACTTTAGAATTGAAGTTCAGCGAAGATCTAGTCTTCTTGAAATAACAATACGAACCCTATAAATTAAATAGAGATTTTTCCGAAATGAGTAGCTGCATGATTCTTTTTCTTTTTGTTAGCCTATCCTCAAAAATAGCTATCTGCACTTAAGTCAATGCGCAATCCAAGCGATCTTAAAGTATAAAAGGCATGATTTTGAAGGAATGATTAAATTTAAAAATTTTTTGAAAAATTCAGGTGGTAAGGTCTCACAGAATAGCAAATCTTAACCCCCTATAAACTACCTATAAGGCTCAACAATCACAGAACATTAAGTTAGATGCTGAATCTATTAATGGGGCAGCTAATGAGGCGATCGATGGGATGCTGTTGAATAAACTTAAGTTTTTCTTTCCTAGCAGCCAACTCCCATTTTTCAGTATGTTGAAGGTCAAGGAGAGGGGTGGGGGAGAGCCGATTTGCTTTTTTTGCTTTTTCTAAATAAGAGGTTATAGCCTCATAAGCTTTCCATTCAGATCTTAAACTTTCAAGTTTAGAGGCATAAACTAAATTAATTAATTTACCTAAAGAAGCGGGATAACATGAGGCTTTTTCGCTCACATTTCTTAAGAGTTTGATAGCTAAGTGGGGATGTTCATCCGCAGCCGAAAGGCAAAAGTTACCTAAAACATCATATAATTCATTTTTTATGGGTTCAGGCAGGAGGGGATCAATGTAGCTGTTGATTTGATACTCATGCTTTATTAAACCAATAAGAATGCTTTTTTTAATAGCATAGGTGTTTAGGTCCTTAGCAATTAAAAAGCTTTCAAGAAATTGGGAAAGAGGGCCTAAAGGAGGAATCCAAAAATCGGGTGCGGGTGCAAGGCTTGCTTCTACATTTTTTAGTATTGAATGGTAAGCAACTATTTTGGAAATTGCAGTGCAAGGACTTCGCTGAATTTCTTCGCTAATCGTTTGTTGCATGATGAAGTCACCAAATATATGGGCTCCAAAAAGATGATAGAGCTCATCTTCTAGCCGATTTTGGAGCCTATAGATTTTAGCTTTGCAATAATAGGTCTGAGCAACTAAGGCTTTGGATAAGTGTTTCTGCTGGATAACTTGTTCAAATAGATCTAAAACTTTTTGGATCTGTCCAGCCTGAGGCTCTTTTTCTATTAGTTGGGTCAAGCTATTTAGGCCTTTAGCTATTATTGCTTCTTCCTGCTTTTCATCCAGCAAAAGACAAGTAAACAATTGCATCGCCTCAGGTAAGCATTGTTCAATCTCATTACCCCCTTTATATAACATTTCTGCGTAATTTAACTGGGCTTGGCTGACAAGTTGAGGAGCTTCTTTTAAATAATCTTTAGCTTCGATGATTTGCTTAAATAAAAAGATAGCATCAGGCCAATTGAGAATATTTCGGTCATCTCCATCGCGAAAAATAATGGCTAATCCTAGCCCAGCTTTAGCCAAAAGAAGATCATTTTTATAAGAACTTTCCAATACTTCTTGGTATAAACTTTGTGAAAGTGCCAAATTTTTAGTTATATCAGGAAAATCCTGGCGCAAAATATCAGCTTTAGAGCATTTGGACATAAAAGAATAGGCTATATGGCTATCATGAGTAGAAGAATCAATGACTTCATCAAAAAATGAAAGAGCTTTAGAAGCTTCGCCATGAGAAAAATACAACTCTGCTAAGCAGAACTTAGGCTCTATTTGCCCTTCGAGGGCGATATTAGTCTCTAAAGACTTTTCATAGTAAAAAATGGCTTTTTCTACTGAAGGTTTTAAGTCTTTGCTGCCCATGCCATACATATAGGCTTTTCCTACGTAAGCTAGATGTGTGAGAGAGGGGCAAGGATAGATCTTTTCTAAAATAAGGCGAGAAAATTCAAAAAAAAGATCCCATTTTTTCTCATCAAAGTCTGTGAGCGCTTGAGGAGAAAAATCTGCTAGGGCTGCACTGTATAACTCATCGGCATCTAACCAACTTTGCTCGCCAGAGTAAGTGCTAGAGGATATAATCTCTGCGGCTTGCAGGGCGGCTATTCCTCGTATGTAGGTAAATATAGAGCTGACTTGCTGTGTATGAACACTTTTATACAAGCTTAATATTTTTTGCTCATCATCATTAGTAGATTGTATACGTAAGCGTTCAGCTAGGCAAAATCTCCCTAAAATTGCAAGAGGATGGCTTTCTGGATAATTATCGATGATGTTTTCTATAGATGAAGCATTGGCTAAGCTAGGATTATAAAGCCCGATAAGCTCTATACTCAATAAAGTTTTGTGCTTCTCTTCTTCTTCCAGCCAGCTGGAATGTCGGAGTGTATCAAATAGTTCTAAGAATAAACCCTCGTTAAACTTGGCCTCATTATTATATGCAAGGATAATTTGGCTGTTTAGCTTGGCTTTAATGATTGTTTCTGGGTTGTGATGAGTGTCATCAAGAATTTCTTTTAAAAATGTTTGCGCTTTTTCAAGCTGGCCTTGAGCCAGCAGTTTTTCCGCTTTAGCTAACTTCTCGCGACCAGCATGCTGGGAAGAAGGTAAGTAGAAAAGTGAGGGGATGATTGCAAATGCCTGCATAACTATAAATCAGTTTTTTTATTTAATGAATCCATACTAAGAGTTAGCGCGGATATTTTCAATATATTTATAACTTAGCTTAAAGGGCGTAAGAATTTATGAGAGAAGGAGTAGTACAAGTTTGTAACTTCACGCGTTATCAAACAAGGCATAAAAGGGTTAGCAATTATTAAGTATATAAAAAAATAGGTGTAGGGTAATTTTTATGAAAAGCATTGGCAGCAGGTTGCCCCAAAAGAGTATTTGGCTAATTTTAAGATGCACTTTTTTATTGACAAGAGATCGACTCATTGGATGGCTTTAGATTTCGATTGATTGGAAACCACTAATGCGCTATACTGCATACAGTTTATTGATTTCCTTAAAAAAACTTTATCGTTTTACAATGCCTAAGGGGGCTAGAATGAGTTCCAACAAATCATACGCGATTATCAAAACTGGCGGAAAACAGTATCGTGTAGCTAAAGATGACATCATCCAAGTAGAAATGCTTGACGCAGAACCAGGAGAAAAAGTTGAATTTGCTGAAGTGCTTTTTGTCGGTGAAGAAAACTCTTCCCATGTTAGTGCCCAAGCTTTAGAAGGCTTCAAAGTTATGGGTGAGCTGCTAGATATTGTAGCAGGTCCTAAGGTTGTAAGCTTAAAATATAAACCGAGTCATAATAATTACAGGAAGTTTGGCCACCGTCAACATTATGCACGTGTAAAAATTACTGAGATTGCCAAAGCATAAGGAAGGAGAATTATGGCACATAAGAAAGGACAGGGTTCAACCCGTAACGGACGCGACTCTCACTCAAAG
This sequence comes from Neochlamydia sp. EPS4, assembly GCF_000813665.1. Lineage (NCBI taxonomy): Bacteria > Pseudomonadati > Chlamydiota > Chlamydiia > Parachlamydiales > Parachlamydiaceae > Neochlamydia > Neochlamydia sp. EPS4. Next base: position 8,435 of record NZ_JSDQ01000041.1, read on the forward strand.
CGTCTGGGAATTAAAGTAGGTATGGGTGAAATCGTCAAGACAGGTAGTGTCTTGGTTAGACAAAGGGGCACAAAATGGCACCCAGGTAAAAATGTAGGCCGTGGTAGCGATGATACGCTTTTCGCTCTTGCTGATGGATGCGTTTCTTTTCGTAAATCCGATCGCACTTACATCTCTATCGAAGCTGGAGCCTAACCATTTTAGAGCACAGAAAGAGGAATGATGAGCACTAGTTCTTCTCTTCATTCTTCTTTGTCAATTATTATTCTCTTTTAACTTTCCCTTTTTATATAAAAATATGTTTGTTGATCGTGTGACTATAGATCTAGCTGCCGGTAAAGGCGGAAATGGTGTTATTGCTTGGCGGCGGGAAAAGTATATCCCTAAGGGAGGGCCGTGTGGTGGCAATGGAGGTAAAGGCGGTTCGCTTATCCTTCAAGCCGATGCACAGGTTTTTTCTTTAGAGTGGTTTCGCAATCGCCGTATTTTAAAAGCAGAAAATGGCCGTGAAGGAGGTCCCAATTGCCAGCAAGGGCGTAATGGTAAAGATCTTATCCTGAAAGTTCCTTGTGGCACCTTGGTAAAGAATATTCATACGGGTGAAATTCTTCATGACTTTACTCTAGATGGAGAAAAGTGGGAAATTTGTAAAGGTGGCCGAGGTGGACGCGGTAATGATAGCTTTAAATCTCCTACTAATCGTGCACCCAATACGCGCACAGAAGGCACCGAAGGCCAAGCCTGTAGCATCGAATTAGAGCTAAAATTAATTGCTGACGTAGGATTGGTAGGCTTTCCTAACGCTGGAAAATCCACACTGTTTTCTTCTTTAGCTTCTGTCAAAGTAAAAATAGCTCCTTATCCTTTTACTACCTTACGACCTAACCTTGGTTTTATTACTTATAAAGAACACCAACGCATTTTTATTGCTGATATTCCAGGTATTATCAAAGGCGCTCATTGTAATCGAGGATTAGGCTTTGAATTTTTAAGACACATAGAACGTACAAAACTTTTGTTATTTGTCTTAGATGCCTCAGGTATCGATGGACGAGATCCCAGCTCAGACTTTGAAGTATTACGTCATGAAATCCAGGCTTATAATCCTGAAATGCTTGAACGTCCTTATCTTATCGTGTTAAATAAAGTAGATGCTGAGGAAGCTTCTCAGCATATTAAAGTCTTTTTAAAGAATAAGTTTGCTGCTAAGGAGAAGATTTTCCAAATTTCAGCTATGCTGGGTAATGGCCTGCCTGAATTACGTGAAGCTATTCGTTTAAATATTCAACAGCAAGTGTAATTAAATGATTCTTAAAAGGATTTAAGGCAGAGGGTACAAATAGCTGCCTCTAAAAAACTTAAGAATTAGCGCTCTAGCGTACTTTTCTAGCTTGTGCACTAACAACTTCTATAAATTATACCTCCTCGAGGCACATCTGCAGTGTTTCATTCCAATCAGGGAGTTGAATGCCAAATGTTTTTTCTGTTTTTTCGTGACTTAGTAAAGAATTATGAGGGCGTTGGGCAGCTACTGGATAGGCTGATGAGGGAATGTTTACAAGTGTAGGCATCTTTACTCCTTTTTTAAGACAATACCCCTCAAAGATGGCTTTAGCAAAGCCGAACCACGAGGTTTTTCCGCGGCAGGTAAGATTGTAAATGCCATCCTGGCCTTCATAACGGGCCATCACCTGTGCTGTAGCTTCTGCAATTAAACGGCTCCAGGTAGGAGCACCCATTTGGTCGTCTACAATCTTTAATGTATCTTTCTCTAAACCTAATTTTAGCATAGTTAGCAAAAAATTGCGGCCTCGATTTCCATAAACCCAACTAGTACGTAAGATTAGGTGAGCGCAGCCTGAGGCCTGAATAGCACGATCTCCTTCAAGTTTAGAGTAGCCGTAAAAATTTTGAGGATTAGGAACAGTATCTTCGGTAGAAGGATTGGGCGAGCATCCATCAAAGACATAATCACTGGAATAGTGAACGAGAAGCGCATTAAGCTTTTTAGCCTCCTCAGCAAGAATTTGAGGAGCCTGTGCATTGATGGCCATACAAGCTTCCTTCTCAGCTTCAGCTTTATCAACTGCTGTATAGGCCGCCGCATTAACGATCATATGGGGCTTTAATCCGTTTAAAAGCTCGCGAATAGAGAGGGGAGAAGCAAGATCTAAAGCTTTCCGATCATAGGTGATAAGCTGTCCCAAAGGTGAAAGAGTGCGACAGAGCTCCCAGCCTACTTGCCCTTGTTTGCCTAAGATAAGAATTTTTTTCATAGGAATACCTCGGCATGTCTGAATAAATTTCCCTTTTGATCTTTAGCCGAAAGAATAGGTACATCTCCCTGAAGGGGCCATTCGATGGCTAAATCTGGATCATTCCAAATAATTGTACGCTCCGACGCAGGATCGTAAAAATCCGATGCTTTATATAGGAAATCAGCTTGGTCTGACAATACTAGAAAACCATGGGCAAAGCCTTTAGGAATCCATAACATCCGTTTATTCTGCGCGGATAATATTAATCCTACCCATTGACCAAAGGTAGGCGAATGTTTGCGTAAGTCCACAGCAACATCATAAACTTCACCGCTAACGACCCGAACAAGCTTTCCTTGGGGCTGATGAATCTGATAATGGAGTCCACGTAAGACATGTTTAGGAGAATGAGAGTGATTGTCTTGTACAAAAACATCATGAATATGAGCTTTTTCGCGAAACATCGTCAGGTTAAAGCTTTCAAAAAAAAAGCCGCGGGCATCCCCGAAAACCTGGGGTTCTATAATTTTGACTTCAGGTATAGATGTTCCAAGGACGTGCATAAATTTACCTTTAGGGATGAGAATGATAAATTATCTTAAGAAGGCGCAGGTTTTGATACAATCAAAAAACCTCAATTTTTTAAATAATGAGAAAAGGGTTTTGGTATAATTAGCACTATGAGGATAGGCCAGCAAAAAATTATTATCATTGGCTTTTACCGCTTGGCTCTTATCTGCTTTTTCTCTCGTGTTCTGTATCTACCCCTAATAGCTTAATAATGTTTGTAAGTAGACGTACTATTTTTTTCAGCCTAAAGGATGCGACTAATAGTAGAGCAAAAGTAAAAGAGGTTTTTTGCTTTCTTTATGAAAAAATAGATCAAGTAGATTTACATTATGTTGAGCTTAAAGCAAAGCATAATGAAGATAGGTAGCTAACACACACAACATATATTAAAAAAGCCCTCATTATTTAGATGGCTTATTTTAGCTTTTAAAGAATCCAGACTCCAAAGATGAATTCAAAGTAGCAAAAGATAGAGGAAAAATTAAATAGGAAATAATGTGGCAGACCTAGGGCATTATAAAATAGGAAAAGGCTTACCTGCCGAATAAGAATTCTAAAAAAAGTTTTTTTGTTTTTATAGAATAATGTATAAAGCATTTTAGATAATGATTATGCCTTTCAATTTTTATTTTTAATTATTACTTCTTCACTGGGACTTAACAGAGCAAAGGCTTGCATGAAAATTTTAGTGGTTAATGGGGGGTCAAGCTCTTTTAAATTTGCTTTATTTGAAGCAGAAAGCGTTTTTTTGCGCGATCTTGAGCCCTTATGGCAAAAGAGTGTAGAATTTGAAAATAGCTGGGAAGATCGTCGAGCAGCTATTAAGAAAGCATTCGAGGAAGTTCCAACGCCCATTGATAGAGTGGGCCATCGCATTGTCCATGGAGGCTCTCTCTTTCAAAAGCCTACTTTTATTACTCCTGAAACTATAAAGCTTCTTCAAAAGCTCTCTCATTTAGCTCCTTTACATAATCCTATAAATTTGGAAGGAATACAGGAGGCCGAGCGTTATTTTCCCTCTGCCACACAGATAGGAGTATTTGATACGGCCTTCTACACTAGCATGCCCGAAGTAGCATGGACTTATCCTGTTCCTAGTGAATGGACTAAAGAGGGAATTCGTCGTTATGGGTTTCATGGAATTAGCCATCAGTATTGCATGGAAACCATTCAAGAGAGACTAGGTTCGGATAGCCATAAATTAATTACGTGTCATTTAGGAAATGGTTCTTCTTGTACAGCTATTTTAAATGGAAAAGGGATAGATACGACCATGGGATTTACTCCTTTGGAAGGATTAATGATGGGGACACGCAGTGGTTCTATCGATCCTGGGATTATTCTTTATCTCCAAAAGCAGAAAAACATGACTGTTGAGGAAGTGGACCATTGCTTAAATAAAAAATCAGGTTTATTAGGCATTGGGGGTAGCTTCGATATGCGTAAGATTTTAAAAGCTGCCGAAAGGAAAGATTCGCGAGCAATTTTAGCTTTAGGCCTATATGTACATTGTTTGAAAAAAGCGGTGGGGGCCTTAGCAGCTACCTTAAATGGACTAGATATTCTATGTTTTACAGGAGGAATTGGAGAGAATGCTGCTCCAGTAAGGCAAAAGGTTATAGAGGGCCTTGAATATTTGGGTGTTAAAGTAGACTCTAACTTAAACGGCACATGGAAAAATGATGGAGAGATATCACCAGCCGGTTCTAAAGTAAAGGTTTTTGTCGTGCATGTGCGCGAGGAGTGGTTAATTGCTAAAGAATGCTTTAATTTAAGATAGAGATTCATTAAAAAATGATGAGCTAGTTAGCAGTTACTTAAAGAGAAACAAGCGCGGTAAAGAATGAGGTAAAAAGGTAAAAATAATTTTATTTCACCTATATTCTTCTCCCTTTCAGGGTAAGCGGTCATGGGAGGTAGAATTACTTAAGTTATTGATGCTAGGAAAAACAGTTATTTACAAACATTTTTGGCTTTGCAGATGCCCGCAGAATCACATCTAAAGTTGGGCTTACGCTGTGCCGCTTACTAATCCTACCTTTCAATCTGTCAGCTTAAATCTGGCTACATTTTCTCTTCTATTGACAAGAGGCAAAAAACTTATGGGTAAAAGGCTATAAGAAGAGTCAATCTTTTTTGTTTTAACAAAGATTTGATATTTTTTGAGTTTATAGCGACCTATGTAATCTTGCTTTGTTTTTTTTTCACCCATTTTACTTTTAAAATCTCGACGGTAAAGGCGGTCCCATAATGCAGTTTTGTTTCCTATTTTCTCCCAATTCTGGCATACGCTTTGAGCGTGGTTAACCTCTTGGGGAGACAAAAAAGAGAAGATCCGTATTATCAGCTCTTCTGGTAGATGGTTAATGCTAGTCTTTGCTTTGGTAGTAAATAATGTGCTTAAAGATAAAAATTTATACGCGACCATATCTTTGTTAGATTGTGTGGGGGATAAATGCATCATACAATTAGTCCTACGTTAAAGTTAATTTAGAAAATTTTTAGAGAGTAACATCCATGAACAAAATCAAATAATTTAAATCCTATTAAATACCAATAATTAGATAAATGATAAACAAATTATAAGGTAAGCCTTTAAGGAAATTGCTTGAAAGATCCTGCTATTTCTATGTCCAATCAATAATGCTGCCGAAGAATCTTTAAGAAGTCTAGCCATTCTACGTAAGCTATGCCTAGGGCAGCTATTCCAGTTGAGAGCCTTTGACTTAGATAATAACCAGCTTACCACTTTTCTTCCCGATATAGGGTGTTTATTTCATTTGTACTATCTTTCTTTAAACGACAACCAGCTCACCTCTCTTCCTTCAGAAATAGAGCATTCACATACACGGTTATACTTTGAGTTACTAGGAAATCCGCTAAAAATTTCAGATGGAAGATATCTCAGCTATAATAATTATTTTTAGGCTGTAAATAAAAAAAAATTGTATCTTTAGTGCCTAGTTTGTTAGATCGAAAAGCTCTAGAGGCGTAGAGGAGATCGTCAGTATAGCATTTAGGGCAAAGGGCAATAAAGCAGCAAAAAAGCTATTTAGAGCCTTCGCCTTACATTACCTGCTTTTTTGTTTATTAGGCTTTTCGAGGATATCTAATCACCATAAAAAGTTGCCGATTACCCAGATAAAAGAGTGCTATGGAATTATTCTTAAAAGCTTTAAGGATGGCTTTACCTTTTGTTTCAGGATTTTAGAGTGTAGCAAGAAATTGCAAGGCCGAGGAATTTTGTAGAGTCTTAAATCGGTTTTCTTGTTAAAAACTTCTCTTTTTCTATATAAAGGGTTGCGTAAAAACAGTCTGCACGCTAGGATATCTGTTTAATCAGCGTATTTATGGAAAGATGGCTGAGTGGCCGAAAGCACGTCCCTGCTAAGGACGCATACCTCTCAAGGGTATCGAGGGTTCGAATCCCTCTCTTTCCGTAGTTAACTTAAGGCTATGCAAGTTAACAAAACTTGTAATACATCTTACTCTTATTTTATTTATCGGAAGAGATAGCTAAGCTAGTCTTCCGAGCTCTTTTTATCCCATATTTTCCTAGTAAGGTGAGCACATAAGTTAAGCCTGCTACTAGCGCAATCGTCGCTCCACCGGGCCAATCCATATAAAAAGCTGCTTGCATTCCGAAAAAGCAAAATCCTGCGCTGATACAAATAGCAATGGCCATCATTTGAGAAAGCCTGGTTGTGAATAGATTGGCAATCGCAGCGGGGATGGTAAGCATGGTCATCACTAAGATAATACCCACCACTTGAATCAAAAGCACAATAGAAACAGCCGTTAACACCAGCAATAAAAGATAAAGTGAATTAACAGAGATGCCTTGGAGCTGAGCTTGTTCTTCATCAAAACAAATGGCTAAAAAGCGTTTATGGAGACAAAGCACGGTTAAAAAGATGACGATATCTAAGGTAAGTAAAATTTTTAGATCAGTAGGAGTGACCCATAAGATATTTCCAATAAGAAAATTGGTGAGTTCAACGTTAAAACCAGGGGTTTGCGAAATAAATAAAATCCCTACTGCCATACCTATTGACCAAATGGCAGCAATGACAGTATCCTCACGCTGGCGATAATGAAGATGAATCCATCCGATGAGCAAAGAAGAAACTATGGCTGCAATAAGAGCACCTAGCAAAGGCGAGACCCCTACAAAGCCCTTAGCCCTTTCTAACCATAAGCAAATGCCTATTCCACTAAGAACTGCATGAGAGATGCTGCCACAAATAAAAATAATTCTTTTTACTACCACATAAGAGCCTATAATTCCGCTTACAAATGAAGCTGCTATTCCAGCTAATATAGCTGCTAATAAAAGCGGATTGGTATGTAAGGCGTCAAAAAAAGAGGTCATTGAATTTCTCGCTTTAACTGAATCAAAGGTGAATGGTAAAGACCCATAGCGAAATGTTCACAAACTTCTTCTGGCTTTAACAATAAAGCTGTGTTTTGGACGAGAAGAACCTGTTTTACTTGTTCGATCGCAGTGTTTAAATCATGGGTTACCATAAGAATAGCCATTTTTTGGCGAAGGCTGTATAAAATATCATAAATGTCAGCTTCTGCTTGTGAATCCACATGGGCTGTCGGTTCGTCTAACAGCAGTAGCTGCGGATCGGAGATTAAAGCTCTAGCAATCAATGCTCGCTGAGCTTGCCCACCTGATAATGTACCAAAAGGTTTGTTATAAAAGTTAGGCAGCTTTACGCGGTTTAAAGCTTCTTTAGCAGCTTCTTTATCAGCTGAAGAGAACTTTCCATACCAGGGAAGTTTAGAAAGGCGCCCGGCTAACACCACTTCTAAAACTGAAATGGGAAACTCGCGATCATAACGGTGTGTCTGAGGAACATAGGCAATTTGATGACGAGAGGATTGAGGAGGTGACCCTAAAATTTCTATTTTGCCTGAAGAGGGTTTTAAAAATCCCATTAACAGCTTAAGAAGGGTGGTTTTGCCCCCTCCATTGGGTCCTATGATACCGATGAAATCATTCGACTCAATAGTTAAATGGATGTCAGTAAGAACGGGCGTTTCGGCATAGGCGAAATTGAGATGATCTATATGGATAACAGGAGGCATCAAGAAAAGCCTTTAGACTAAATTAATGGTCTTTTATATTAAAGTCTTCAGAATTAATTTGTCCATCTATCTCTGAAGTCCTGAAAATTAACCCATATTTTTGAATCTGCACGATCAGAAAATTAAATAGCTTGGTTAATTTTAAGTCCTGGATTTCTTGATTTGATTACCACGAGTAGTTTTTTTGTTATATAGGATGGTGTTTAAATAGATCGGCTGTCAGCAAAATTTAAGAAGGAAGGGCGTAAATGATAAGGGGCAAAATTCTTCAGGAAATTAGATACATACACCCAGCTTTAGGTGTGCAGGCAAGCTTTCTATTAGGAGACCAATTGCAGACAGGAAAGTTTGATGTACTTTCTTCTCCTAGGCTATTTGATAGAAGAAAAAGTAAGGTAAAAGCTTAGCTGCCCATACACTCAAGAAAAACAGAGGGTAAGCTTTAAGATGAAAGAATATTTGTCAAAGCCTTCTCTTAAGCATAGGAAAAATGGGGTCAAATTTTTTTAAGAGGCCCCAAAAGCTTTGGCAATCTCTCGCATACTTTCCAAATAATTTTCAGCATACGGATTTAGATTAACTAGGCGAGCACCTAATTGGGCAGCAATTAATTTGGCCCCTTTACTACTGTATTGAACTTGCACGAAAATAGTTTTTATGTGATTACTTTGCGCCTCTTTAATCAATCGAGTAAGCTGTTGAGGGGTAGGATCTTTGCCCTCAAACTCAATAGAAAGCTGTCGACAATTATATTCACGGCAAAAATAAGCATAAGCTGGATGAGAGACCATTAAAACAGAATTATGAGGCTTACTTAAAAGAGTATGAATCTCCTCATGGAGGTGATCGAGCTCTTGATGAAAATGAGCTAAATTGCTTTGATAGAGCAAGGCATTTTCTGGATAGGTTTTAATTAAAGCTTCTGCAATAGTGGTAGCTTGAATTTTAGCTTGAATGGGACTTAGCCAATAATGCAGGTCATAGCTGTTTTCCTGCGAGTGACAGCAATGGTGAGGGTGTTTGCTCTCATAAGAAATAAGATCAAGATTTTGTCTTAAATCGATCAATTGCATGCGCGGATTATAGCTTTTTAAGGCTGACTTAACTTTTGGCTCAAATCCTTCTCCTACATAAAACCAAAGATCAGCTTGAGTAGCCTCTAACATCTGTTTAGGCGTCGGCTCATAAGTATGAGCGCTAGCGCCCGCAGGCACCATAACTCCTACTTGAAGAGTAGACCCTGCAAGCTTTTCTACAAAAAATTTATGAGGGGCTACGCTCACTAGCACATATTGAGAGCGCGCTGAATTTTCACTAGAAAATATCTGATGGGATAGCAAAAAAGAAGAGAAGAAAATAGCAAAAAATATTAAATGTTTTTTAAAGCTTATCATCATAAATTATAGTTATAAGATAAATAATTTACCTTCACTATGCTGAGAATTAAGAATTAAAGCAAGTAATTATAATATAAATAAAGATCTTGAAAAAAGTTCATAAAAGTTTTCTCATGTAGCAATGGATGCAATTTGCTAATGAAAAAAATGAAAGATCAAACGCTTAAAATTTTTTATCCTTGCAACTTATTTTAAAGATGGATTAATCTACTGCAGATTCCTTAATCTTGGAGAGGTGTCCGAGTGGCTTAAGGAGCACGCTTGGAAAGCGTGTGTACGCTTTTAAACGTACCGTGGGTTCGAATCCCACCCTCTCCGTCCTATTTACCTGAGTAAATTTTTCTCTTTTACTTCAGCATAAGACAGATAAAGCTTTAAAGCCTTGCATTTGGCAGGCTTTTCAGAAGAGGACATAAATTTTAAACTCCTAGATCTGCTTTGCTTTCTCTTTTTATTGGGCTTAAGTTTTTCCACACTTTGTCCTTCTTTCACCTTCCACAACACTTAGTAAAATGTATTAATTTTTTGAGTTTACCCAACTTAAAAGTTAACACATTTTTAAGCATGCAAAACGCTATTTTAGAACCTCTACCATACTCTGTTCTAGACAAATCCTTTATCAAAATATAAGAGCTATACTAATAATTATAAGGCTTGCCCGATGAACCTGGACATTGCCTCAAGAGAAATACAGTCTTGCTTTAAGTTTAGATGAGTGAGGGTTTACTAATTTTAATAGGTAAGTATAATCAAGCAAGTTCTATGGGTATTCGTAAAGTCTTTCTAGCTCCTTACCTGGGGTAAGGGGCTAGGGCTTATAGTAGGAAAACCTGAGAAAAAAATCGCCATTTTTTAAATCTTACCACTTAAGTGCAAGGAGGCTTTTGATTTTCGCTTTTAATGCCAATGTAAATATCAAGTATTGCATTCTGGTGATCGCTTGCACGATCATCGTAAATCTCAAAATCAGCCAAATATTCTCTTTCGCCATCCAAATCCTGGGCGGACATCGACCAAATTTCTTGCCACATATTAATGCATAGGGAAGGTAGAGTACCTGGATTGCTTATGAATTTTACGTAATTTTGAGCAGGTATAACAAGGGCGGAAAATCCTTCAGCCATTGCATCGAATTTATTGACTTCTTCACCAATAAAATAAGTATAATCTCCATTAAAATCAGATTCATAATCGGTATAAACGCAATAGGTTGTACCTGGCTTGGCGCGATAAAGAATTTTTTCTGAACATGCACCTTGAAAATACCTTTGGATCGTTGGGCTAATTTTAGCAGAGGAGGGGTCCTTCTCCCATGAATTGTTAGTGCGGCTTGTAATGCCTACCAGTTTAATTTCTGATAATTGTATTATCGTTTTGCGCATAAGCTAAATTCCTTTAAGATCCTCAAAGTTTTAGTTAAATCTTCTACATTTCCTGGGCAATAAATGTAACCATTTTGATAAACGCCTCTTTAACTCAGCTAAAGGAGCAAATTTATTACTTTTCTCTTCACAATTTAGCTAGAAAAGTTAAATGTAGAAAATATCATATAAAAACCCTCTTACGAAGAATAGGAAAAAGCTTTCCTAATCTTTCCTACTTCTTCAAAGCATTTGAATCTTTTAGCTTGATCCCCTATGGCTAGGCTTTTATCCTAGGGACCCTTTATTTTTTTTGGAAATTAACCTTAATTTTAATGTAATTGATTTAAAGCATGCATAACGGCTTCTCTTGTTGTATCTATTTGATGATTAACCTGAGAGACACCATTATGGTTTGTAGCTAAGTTTTTCCAATGCACACTCCATATTTTAGCCAGCTGTTTAAGATTCTCTGGGACAGGGGAGGGGAGAAGAATAACAATGTCACTCATCATAGCAATATAATTCCATCCCTCAATAGCCTCTATTTTTGAATGCGTTTCTTTATATAAAGTGGTGTTAACAACGGCTTGCAATCCCCCTAAGTTTTTAAGCATTTCAAAGCCTGCTTGGCGGGTGTTTCGGTTTCTTTCCGTTTGCTCTAAGCGCCAGGTGTTTACAGCTAAAGCAATAACGGCCACTATTAAGCTAATGATAGCTACCGCATTGTTATATAATTGATTACGAAAGTTGGGCGATTTCATTCCTATCCTCAGCTTATCTTTAGGTTTTCCTGCTATTGAATAAGTACACTAGACTCTTTCCTTAATCAAGCTATTTATTTATTAAAAGAAAAACATAGGTAGGTTGATAAGAGGAGCTAATATTTCTTTTGTAGAAATGAAAACCACTTTGCAGGATTTTTTTACATATTGCATAGAGGGGAAGATGATGCTCAACAGGAGCATGGATGCTGTCGAAAATTTCTTGAAACTCTTTATAATAATTATTTTCTTCTTCAGAGAGCAAATTTTCATGCGATTTTGCTCTTTTTTGTATATTAAGAGTTTCTTTAAAAATTAGGGCTCCTCCTATTTTTAAAAGAGCCTTAAGCTCTGAAAGCTTATCTAAAGAGAGATTATTATAAATAATGTCAAATGTGCCAATATGACGTTCATACTTTTCTTGCAAGTTTATGTTTTGAAAAAGATTAGTCTCACTAAAGCCAGTAATAGTAATGTTTTTCTTCCCTCTGGATTTTAAAAGAGCCTCAATACTTAAATTTAGAAATTCTTTTTGCTCAGCAGAATACCCCAGGCCATATAAATGAACTTTCTCTGCAGGAAATTGAGGGGCCAATCTATTAAAGTTAATCATCAGGATAGGTAGCAAAGCTGTAGCTGGGATGCCTCCTATTTTAATTTCTTGAAAGCCAGAAGAATTTAGCGCTTTTAAAAGATGAGCAATTGTTAATATAACTGTCTCACAACCAATTTCTTTAATTGCTTCCTTAGAAAAAAAATTAATTTTCTCACTTCTGGCGCACTCAGAAGAAAGTATAGGGGCTTTAGAGGATAAGCTAGAAGAAGGAAGGTTTCTTCTAGGAGACTTAAAGTAATGCCATTCTCCTCGGGATGGCGTCCCTTTAATTTTATAAGAAGAAAGAGGATTGTCCAAATCTCCCCGTCTTTGCATAAGACCAAGGATAACCTCTGGGGAAAATCTCTGCAAACTCTCCCTTGGAAAGCGTGTAGTTTTTTCTTGACTAAGGGAAGAGGGAATAAAAGGGGACCTCTCTGAAGAAATCGTAAGGGAACTCATCGCTATTCCTTAAAATAAAATGAATGACTGTTAAAAAGATTCTTTAATAAATATTAAAGCCTATCGGCTTGCTTTTTTATTCTTCAAGAAATTTAGTGGGAAGCGGACTTTCCTGAGGCACTCTCTAAAAAAGCATTAAGATTAACTGCTTGCAAATTGATACACTTTTTTCTTTTTTCTCTCCAGCAATATAAGCTTTTGGCTATCTAGCTAAAATAGGGAGGGGCAGATTGTATCCTTCTCAAAATTTTTTTAATGGCATGAAAAGTTTAAGAAAACCGTTCAGATTCTTGATTCCTATTGACAAAATCTTGGCAACGTATATATTTACTAGCACAATGAGAAATTCATTGGATTTAAGATAAGTGCTTTTAGTTAAGGCTAGAAGAGAATAGGGAAACAGGTGTAAATCCTGTGCGGTAACGCCGCTGTAATGAGTGACGAAAGCTAAAATGCCACTGCTTTTATTAGTGGGAAGGCTGGCAAGTAGGATGATCTCAGAGTCAGAAGACCTGCTTATCTTTGCTCATCGCATCTTTTTTATAAAAGGTGAACTGTCTCGTTAAAGACAGGATGGGGAAAATAAAGAGTGATATTCTTTCTCTTTTTGGCCAATCTGCTCGGTCTATTTTCTCCCTTTCTTTAATTATTAAATCGTGGGCTTATCATTCTAGATAGGATGGTAGACCTTAAGCTTATTTTTTTTGGGAGTTTCTTATGCAGGCCTTGCATGAACCAATTTTACTAGAAAACAAAGAACGCTTTGTTTTATTTCCTATCAATCACCAAGATATTTGGCAGATGTATAAAAAAGCTGAAGCTAGCTTTTGGACAGCTGAAGAAATCGATCTGTCTACGGATGTACAGCACTGGGAGAAAAAACTTAATGAAAATGAAAGACACTTTATCAAGCATATTCTAGCTTTTTTTGCTGCTAGTGACGGGATTGTAAATGAAAACCTGGCTGTGAATTTTCTTAACGAGGTCCAATACCCTGAAGCAAGATGTTTTTATGGATTTCAAATCATGATCGAAAACATTCATTCTGAAACTTATTCTTTATTAATTGAGACCTATATCAAAGATTCGCAAGAAAAAAGCATGCTTTTTCATGCCTTAGATACCCTTCCTTGTGTAGCTAAAAAAGGAGAATGGGCCTTAAAGTGGATTTCTAAAGGGGGATTTGCTGAACGTTTAGTAGCTTTTGCTGCCGTCGAAGGTATTTTCTTTTCAGGAAGCTTTTGCTCAATTTTTTGGCTTAAAAAACGGGGCCTTATGCCAGGCTTAAGTTTTGCCAACGAATTAATTTCTAGAGACGAAGGCCTGCATTGTGACTTTGCTTGTTTAATCTATTCGCAACTTGCTCATAAACTATCCGAAGAACTTGTTAAAGAGATTATTGGAGATGCAGTCAAGATTGAAAAGGAATTTGTCATGGAGGCTTTACCCGTCAAATTGATTGGCATGAACGGAGATTTGATGTGCCAGTATATCGAATTTGTAGCCGATCGATTATTAAATGCGCTGGGTTATTCTAAATTATATCACGTGAATAATCCTTTTGATTTCATGGAACTTATATCGCTGCAGGGTAAAACTAATTTCTTTGAAAAAAGAGTCTCTGAATATCAGAAACCAGGTGTGATGTCTACTCAAAGGAATCACGAATTTACTCTAAATGAAGAATTTTGAAGGAGGTGGTATGTTTGTAATTAAGCGCGACGGAAGAAAAGAGGCGATGAAGTTTGATAAAATTACAGCTCGGCTTCAAAAGTTATGCTACGCCCTAGATGCTAAGCATATTAACCCTGTGCTAGTAGCTAGGCGTGTCATCGAAGGTGTTTTTGATGGGGTGACTACCAGCGAGTTAGACAACCTAGCTGCTGAGGTGGCGGCAACTTTAACGGCTAACCATCCTGATTATGCGATTTTAGCGGCTAGAATTTCGATTTCTAATTTGCATAAAAATACCAATAAATCGTTTTCTGAGACCATTAAAGCCCTTTATCTTTATGTGGATCCTAAAAGCGGGAAACATGCGCCTCTCATTGCTGAAGATGTTTATGAGATTATCCAACAACATGCAGAGCTTCTAGACTCTACTCTCATCTATGATCGAGATTTTTTGTACGATTACTTTGGATTTAAAACTTTAGAAAAAGCTTATTTACTAAAAATGCAAGGTAAAGTAGTGGAAAGGCCTCAGCATATGTTAATGCGGGTAGCGATAGGCATTCATAAAGGAGATATTGAGCCTGCCATGGAAACCTATCATCTGATGAGCGATCGATGGTTTACTCAGGCTACTCCTACCCTTTTCAATGCTGGTACACCAACTCCTCAGCTTTCTTCTTGTTTTTTACTACAAATGAAAGAAGACAGCATCGACGGCATTTTTGATACCCTTAAACAATGTGCTAAAATCTCTCGAGCTGCAGGAGGCATAGGCTTAAGTATCCATGGTATCCGTGCAACGGGCTCTTACATCCGTGGAACAGGGGGTATCTCCAATGGAGTTATCCCTATGCTTAAAGTATTTAATGATACTGCTCGCTATGTAGATCAGGGAGGAGGAAAGCGTAAAGGATCTTTTGCTGTTTATCTAGAACCTTGGCACGCTGATATTTTTGAATTTTTAGATCTAAGAAAAAATCAAGGGAAGGACGAAATGCGTGCGCGTGATCTTTTTACAGCGCTTTGGATTCCAGATCTTTTTATGCAGCGGGTGGAGGCTAACCAAGATTGGTCTTTGTTTTGTCCTAATGAAGCGGCAGGCTTAGATGCCTGCTGGGGAGATGAGTTTGAAAAACTCTATAAACAGTATGAAAAAGAGGGGCGTGCCCGTAGAGTAATTAAAGCTCAAGAGCTCTGGTTTAAAATTTTGGAGGCACAAATTGAGACAGGCAGCCCTTACATGGTTTATAAGGATGCTTGTAATAGAAAATCGAATCAGCAACATCTAGGGACTATTCAATCGAGTAACCTATGTACCGAAATTGTAGAGTACACAGCTCCAGGAGAAGTAGCCGTGTGCAATCTGGCATCTTTAGCTTTACCGCGTTTTATCAAAGATGGACAGTTTGATTATCCTAAGCTATTTGAGGTTACTCAAGTGGTCACGCGGAATCTAAATAAAATTATTGATGTCAACTATTATCCTGTGGCGGAAGCGGAATATTCTAATCTGCGTCATCGCCCTATTGGCATTGGGGTGCAGGGCTTGGCAGATGCGTTTCTGATATTAAAAATGCCTTTTGAGTCTCAGGAGGCTAAGCAATTAAATCGCGAGATTTTTGAGACAATCTATTTTGCTGCCTTAACAGCTTCAAAAGACCTGGCTAAAATTCATGGCCCTTATTCAACTTATGAAGGCTCTCCTATGTCTAAAGGAATCTTTCAATATGATATGTGGAATGTGGTGCCAGGGAAGCGCTGGGATTGGCCCTCTCTTAAAGCTGAAGTAGCTTTATATGGAGTAAGGAACTCACTTTTAGTAGCCCCTATGCCCACAGCTTCTACTTCCCAAATCCTGGGAAATAATGAATGCTTTGAACCCTATACTTCAAATTTGTATACACGCCGTGTGCTATCGGGGGAATTCATCGTAGTGAACAAGCATCTATTAAAAGATTTGATCCATCTAGGTTTATGGGGTGAAGAGCTCAAAAATCAGCTGATTGCTGCTAACGGTTCGGTACAAAGTATTAAAGAAATTCCTGAAAATATTAAGCAACTCTATAAAACAGCGTGGGAAATCAAGCAAAAAACATTAGTGGAGATGGCCGCAGAGCGTGGGCCCTTTATTTGTCAATCTCAGTCGCTAAACTTATTTGTAAAGAATCCTACCTTTGCCAAACTGACCTCTATGCATTTTTATGGATGGAAATGTGGCTTAAAGACGGGCATGTATTATTTAAGAACGCAAGCTGCTGTGGATGCAATTAAATTTACCTTAGAAGCCAAGCCTTTTGCGGCTTGTAGTGCAAATAACAAAGAAGAATGTCTAGCATGTAGCGCTTAAGTTAAACAAAGATTAAGATCTTTAAATAATGCTAGCTTGATATTAAAAAGAATAGCCAAAGAAACTTGCATTGCCATCCTTTTTTTGTAAAATTTAAAAAGAGCGAAGTTTTCTGAAAATCCTCTAAGAGTTTTAGCTCTTATTTTGCGGATTTTTTTCTTTTGGAAATAGCTAGCTTTTAAGCTGTTTTCAAGAGAAAACTCATAAAAATTGAGAAAAAATTCTGCCGACTATCAAAATTTTAAGTTACCAGCTTTTGTATGATAATTCGTATGATAATAGGTGTCATCTTAAAAAATTGGCAAAAAGTTTAAAAATTATGCCAGGTATTTTAACTATGCAATGAGCTTGTAAGTCAAATAAACATAGAGTCAGACAGGGCTTACTGCTCATTTCTTTGCTCGCTTATCTCACAAGGGGAGGAGGTATTGCTCCTTAAAGGCTTTTTTACTTGACAGGCCACCTTTTCACTTAATAGCATGCAGATTATGCTTAAGGAGAGTAGAGCTTATGGATAGGATGATGTCGGATTTAGATAAAAAAACAAGTAAAGCCAAAAACGCGTTTTTAATACTTTCTAACGCCGCCGAAAGCCAAAAAAACCTGGCTTTAAGTGAAATATCCAAAGCTTTATCAGCTTACCTAGAAGAAATAAAGCAGGCTAATCCACAGGAGCTTTCTCCGTCAGGTGAGGATAAAAAGAAATTAATAGAACTTGGCTGCTTAGATCGGGTGATAGAATATATATCTGATATTAGAAGAATGCCTGATCTGAATGGAGAAATTTTTGATGATCAAACACTTTCCAATGGTTTAAAATTAGCAAAATATCGTGTTCCTATAGGTGTCCTAGGATATGTTTTAGATACTAATCCCGCTGCGCTTATAAGGGTGGCAGCTCTAGCTATCAAATCAGGAAATCCTTTAATCATTTGGGCAGGAAAAGAGACTCAAAACACTTGTTATTTTCTAGTTAAGATAATTCAAATGGGGTTGGAGGCAGCTGATTTACCTATCGAGAGCGTTCAGCTTCTTCACTCTCATGACGAAGAGCAATTAAAAGATTTTGTTCAATGTAAAAAAAGCGTGGATCTCGTTCTTTTAGCAGGAAGTGCCTCTCTTACATCTTTTTGCCAAAAAAATAGCCTCATTCCTCTTATTTATGAGAATAAAAGTGTCTGTCATCTTTATATTGATCAATTGATCAATAGTGAGAAAGCGCTTGAAGTCATCCATAATGCTAAAATGCACGAGGCAGAGACTACCTATTCCCTCAGCACTTTGCTTGTCCATGAAGCTATAGCAGATTCTTTTCTTCCTTTCCTTTTTAAAACATTACTTGACAAAGGCATTTCTTTGCGTTTGGACGATAGAGGTTGGAATCTGTTTGCCTCTTGTTATTTAAATCTTGGAAATGCTCAGTTGGCTGTACTACAAGATTGGGATACAGCTTGGCATTCAAATGTCTTAAATATTAAGTTGGTTAAAGACATGGAGGAGGCTATCGAACATATCCATCTGCATGGAGCAGGAAGCTGTGATGGCATTCTTTCTGATCACCCTGTACATGCCATGCAATTTTCCTCTTTAGTAAGCTCTGAAGTTATTATGATTAATTCCTCTCTTCGTTTTCTAGATGAAGCCTCCAGGGGTGGAGAGCCAGAAACATTAATTAATCTCCATAAGCTCCGCATTCCAGGCCCTCTCGCCTTAAAAGAATTGATGAGCTATAAGAGGCTCGTCCAAGGCAATTATCATGTTTGTCAATAAGGATAAATATTCTCTTCTAAGAAGCAAATAAGCTTTTCCACTAATTTTCCATAATTTTTCTTACTAAAATATTTGTTTATTATAGGGAAAGCGTTAATATACAAGTAAGATTAACTCCAGGGTATGACGTGTAAATAAATGATTTCTCTTTTCCTAGAGTGAAAAGAAAAACACAAGCTCTAAACTAGGCTAAGCATTAAGAGATTTGTGGCAAAAGCCTAATAAAAATTTTGAGGAAACCATGAAAATTATCAATCGTCTTACAGTTTCTATTGTTGCCATTTTTGCTCTTCTCTATGTAGGCCATTGGTTCTACCGCGCCCATCAAGCAAAAGAATTTGTTCTGGCTCACCTTAAAAATTATGAAAAACGATCGTCGGGCTTCTATCGTTTAGAAACTGACGATGTATCAGTGCAAGGATTTCCTTTTAGCTACGAGGTTAAATTAAGTAAACCTCGCTATACTTTACTTCAAGAAGGGGAAAAATCCATGCTCTCTCCGACTTTGGGCATCGAGGGGTCCTTGAAAATAGGAACCGATATTTTAGGAAAATCTTACTGGCTAAAACAGGAAGGCGATCTGAAGTATATAGTTCCAAATTCTAGTCAGGCAAATGCCAAAGAATACATATGCAAAGGCAATAGAGAAATTAGGTTAGAGACAGCTCATCCCCACTATTCTTATGCTTTTATACATCCCTTTGCAGAGCTACCCCAAGGCTTCAATGCAGAAAATTTTTCTATTTACGAGATTTTAAGAGAATCGAAAATGGTAAGCTATGAAGACCACGATTTTGTTTTATTTGAAAAAAATGGTGAGGATCAAAAACAATGGCTAAGCTTTTCTAAAGGAGAGCTATGTTGGAAGCATCATCCCCATAAAAATAAAGAAAATAAATTTTTATTTAACTTGGACCTAGAAGATGCTGAGGCAGCAAAACAAGGTAAAGCTCTGCTAGAACATTTCAAGAAAATTATGGAGCTTAATCCAGATATAACTGTAGATATTCCTTATCTTCTAAGCACGGGAAAAAATACGATTAATTTAGAGTTTGAAGCTAGCTTACCTCCTCATCTTGCGCTATGGAATTTTTTAAGTGCTGAGAATTTCGACATCACCCTTCATAAGTTGAATATAAAAAATCTATATGGCCAAGTTTCGGCTACCTTCAAAATCGCTCATACCCAAGAAGAGAATGATCACAGAAACCTTCATCTTGAATTTCGTACAGACTCTACCTTAACTCCCCAAGGCATAGAAGCTATACACCGGCAATTTATGGAAGGGCTTAAGTTGAAAGCCTCTGAGTCTGCTTCCTCTGCTTCAGAGCAAGAGAGTCAGCTATTAGATGAGCTATTAAAATGCTGTAAAGATAGGTTAGAAGATATTATACCCGATTACGCCAAACTGGGTAAAAAGAGCTTTATCTTTGATACAGATGTGAAGATTAGAGATGTGGCAAAAAAACCTTCTCTTCATCAAATAATTATCCATAATTTTGATTTGATTACACAGCCTTATGGAATTAAATCTTATGGTCAAGCCGAGTTTATTGAAAACCACCCTCAGGGTAAGTATGAGTTTGAATGGAAAAATTACAAACAAATGATTCATGATCTAGTTGCTTATTTTAATCGTATTCATCCTGTTTTGGAAAAAATCGCTGAATTTAACAAGCAACCTTTATCCCTAAGCATCATAGATGAGGATAAGGAAGAAAAAATTATAGATTTTTTTCTGAGCTTAGCAAATGAAGCTTCAAAGGAAAGTGCAGCTCTCTCAGTGACTATTAATTTTATGGAAAAAGACCATGTTAAAATTGGAAGCAGTTCGCTAGACCAAGTGAAAGAGGCATGGGAAAAGCTTAAGAAAAGCTTACAGAAACCTGAAATTCCTACTGTAGAGGAAGAACTTCCTCCCTCTGTTATTATACCGCCTATTACCGAAGATAACGTCCCTTCGCTTATTCCTCAGGAGCCATCTCCTTCTTTAGAAGGTAAAGAAGAAGAAAATGCTCCATTCAATCTTAATGATCAGCTGCCTTCGCCTAGTTTAGAACCCGACGCTGCTGTTCCTGAAGAGTAATTTTTTTGCCAAAGTGCCCTCCTCTGGAAGGAGGCGCTTTTTTTCTCTATAGGCCATGTTTGTTTAAGAAAGTAATTTGTCTTAAAAACCTCATATTATAGAAGAGAGATTGCTCAAAATTAAGCAAGGCAGATAACTTATGCTCCTAGCATGTAAATTTTTTTAGAAAGTAATGCTGCCTTACTAAAAGATTGCTAAAAATTATAAACGCCTGGCACACGTGTTTTGTTAAGGGATGGATTTGTTTTTATTGAATTTTAATTTTTAAATTAAATATTTTCGTTTTATATAGAAATAGCTTATTATTAATCTTCCCTTCTCTTAAGGGATAAAGAATTAAATCTAAATCTAATTTTGAGGTCGGTGTGGAAATAAATTTTTTATCTAATCTATGTGCGACTATGGATAATAAGTTGGACTATGTGCCTGTAGTAAGTAGCATAACTAATTTAGTAAATATTTTTCAAAAATGCGTCCTTTTAAATTTTAAAAAAAATGTTACTCTAAGTCATTACTATGATTATCTGGATCGAAAAAGTTTTAAGCGGTGTGTAGTTTTATTAATTCCTGTTTTAGGAAATATTATTGTAGGGGTATATGACTTCTATCGCTATAGCATGAGGGATAAAAGCTACATGCTTAGGAGGCTTTCTCAAAAAGGCTTAGAACTTAAGTACGCTAGCTCAGAATTAAAGCAAGATAAGGAAGTTGTACTTATTGCTGTTAAGCAAAATGGTTTAGCGCTTCAATATGCTAGCCCAGAATTAAAGCAGGATAAGGAAGTCGTACTTGTTGCTGTTAAGCAGAATGGTTTAGCGCTTCAATACGCTAGTGAGGATCTTAAAAACGATGAAGACGTTATAGTTGCTGCTTTTATAGAAAATAAGTTAGCCCTTCAGTATGTTGGACAAGAGTTTAGAAAAAATAATGAAGATGAAATTATAGATATCTTTATGAAGAACAAAAGCTGTGTACATGCTATTGTCAAGGTAGAAGGTGGCATGTTAAAATATGCGAGTGAAGAGCTTAAAAATGATAAAGAGATCGTGCTTGCAGCAGTTCAGCAAGAAGGCTGGGCACTTCAATTTGCTAGCGAAGAGCTTAAAAATGATAAGCATATTGTACTTGCAGCAGTTCAACAAAAAGGCTCGGCGCTTCAATTTGCTAGTGAGGAGCTTAAAAATGATAAAGAGATTGTACTTGCAGCAGTTCAGCAAGAAGGCTCGGCACTTCAATTTGCTAGCGAAAAGCTTAAAAATGATAAAGAAATTGTACTTGCAGCAGTACGGCAAAATGGCAGGGCAATTCATTCAGCGAGCGAAGAGCTCAAAAAAGATAAAGACATTCAACGTATAGCAGCTCAGCAAATAGCTTAGTAGCGAAGAATGATTAATGGGGAGAGACTAGCCATTGATGGTTTTTTTTCAGGGGGAAAGAAAGGCGGTAAGCTAGTAGGCTATGGTCACAAGTGTAAAGACAAGCCTACCCATCTTTTGGTAGACGATAATGGCAGCCCTTTAAGTTTTGAAGTAACCAGTGCTGAAGGAGATGAAAGGAAACAGGTGGAAAAGCTGATTGATCCGAGGGATAAGCTACGGAGACTCTATGAATTTCGTTAACTCATCCTTATTTTAGAAGCTGATAAAGGATACAACTTTGAGGAAATTGAGGATAGTTGCTAAAAAGAAAAACATATCTGTTTATACCTAAGCAAAGGATGGGGGCTATCAAGAAAGCTGAGATAGTTATCTGCCACCTTAAGAAATGGAGATGGCAAGTTGAAAGGGCAATATCTTGGCTACAACGGAAGTTCAGAAGAACCGTTGTGCGATGGGAAAGACAAGTGAAATGGTGGAAAGGATTATTAAATTTTAGTCCTATAATGTGTTATAGGCTGGTAAGCGGGATAGGTTCATAGATAAAAAAGCTTTTTAGATTGACGTTAAAAAGCTTTTTTATCTAATAAAGGAAAGGTTTTTTTAACTTTTCGCCCTTATGATTAAGCTAAATATAGCTATGGATAAGTAAGCTACAATTTAGAGGTCGAGGTAGGTTCCTTTTGAGGTTTAGCTCCCTGGCTCTCTTCTTTCTTCTCTTTTAAGTAATCGTCATACCAATAATAATTATTTTCAGGATGGGCAGCATTATACTCCCGAACTTTTTCACATTTATGACAAACAGCCTCTTCGCTATGTGCATCCATAGACCCACAAATAGCTATCATTCCTAGGATTAAAGTAAGTGTCTTATTTTTCACAATCAACCTCATGCATTTTAATTTGCTAAATTACTGCCAGGTACCCATGATTGCACCAATCAAAATCAAATTCAAGAGTAAATATCCTGAATCTATCAAATAAGCCTTAAAAGGCTTCTTAGCCCATATGACACCAGAGAAATGAGTCGTTGCAATAAAACCTAGCCAGATAAGAAAGCCTATAGTCATGCCATTTCCCATGCCATGGATGGCAAAATTATTGAAGAACATATTCAAAACAAAACATAAAATAAAAGCATTCAGAAAAGCGCCTGCAAAATGCCAAGGAGTTGGTTTCAATAGCTCCACATTAAAGCCATGTTCTTTGGCCCAAGCATCGCCTAAAACTTTACGGGAATACCAAATAGAGGCTAAAAAGTTGTTAATCATCGTGCATACTAGTACTGCCCAAATATTTACGTTAGTAAGTTCCATATAATTGTTCTCCTTTGGAATAAAGTTTAAGGAATCCTCGCTCCAATATTCTATAATAATATTTTATTTTCAAATCCTTTTTGAAAATTTAGATATAAAGAGATAAAAGAGCTAGGAGAAAGGAAGGTGGGGATACTGTTGCCAAAAAGGCTGTTGGTTGTTCCTGTCGCTTAACTATCCTATAAACTCATTACTCTCAAGGCTATCTAATAGGATCATTAGGGGCATAAGGGAGTAGCACTCAGTGATAAGTCAATCTAAATGTATATAGACTCAGTACATCTACCTCTTGCTCACCTTAGGAAAAATTTATTATGGGCAAAGCAATTTTTTCACTGTTTTTCATACAGGTTACCACTCTCTCAACACTCGGGTTGATATGTGAGGCTATAAGAATTGCTTTGTGTGCCCCTAGAAAACTGATGAAAATAAAGGAAATTTAGTTAAGTGTTAATCAAAAGTATACCTATTGATTTAAAGAAAAGAGACCGAGTGAGTAGTATAAGCATATAATTTCAAGGAGGGGTAAAGTTTGCCTTTTCGGTATAACCAGGATAACCAGAATAATTGGTAGGAAAGGAGCCCTAAAGTAAAGATGCTAATTTTCTTTAACTCAAAACGTCATAGCATGGAAATTATAAAAAACCCAGCAGCGATAAAGTCCCACCTGACTGTATTACCAAGGCTTTTCCTTTTAAGTTTTTTTGTTGAATGATCCGTTGGGCTTCTTTAAAAAGTTTGACGTTATAGATAGGATCACAAAGAACTCCTTCTGTTTGGGCTATCTCATGAATGTCTTTAAAGGTTTTTGCCGAGGTCGCGCCAAAGGATTTTGCTTGATGGGGGCGACATAAAGAGAAATGAGTAGGCATCCGACAAGGTAATTTAACAAGTTTTTCAAAATGTTGATGGTAACATTTTAAATTATCTAAAAATTCGTCTTCCTTGCCCGCCATTAAAACCACATGTACATGTGCTGAATGCTGTAAAAAAGCCAGTCCTACTATTAAGGCAATTGCGGTAAGGCCTGTTCCGCTATCCACAAAAATATGATTGAAATGGATCTGTTCTTGGAGTTCATTATAAAGGATATCTATAGGAAGTGTAAGCGCTCCTGGAAAAGATTCTGGCATGCATCCTCCTTCAGGAATGATGTAGGTGCTTTGATTGCCTTGCAGATCTGCAAAATCCAAGGCAGCTTTATAGACCGTTGGCCAATCTTGTCTTTCTATCCAATGAATTTGATGCTTGGGAACGAGTAGCTGGGTGAGAAGAGCGTTACCTTTTAGCTTCTGTTGATGGCTTTTGCATAGAAAAAGAAAAGGCTGGATTTGATTTTCAATTAAGAGCTGAGAAATGCCTAATACATGATTTGAGTTAATACCTCCAATGACAATTGCTGTCTTAGCTTTTTGATGAATCAAAAAGGTCATTAACGAGCTAAATTTTCTTGTTTTAGAGCCCATGAGCCCTAGCTCATCATCTCGCTTAATATAACAATGAAGGTGGGAAGAGCTATAGCTTTTAAGTTTATGAATCCTTGAGTGTAAAGGAAAATCGAGTTTGATATATTGCTGTACAACTTCTTCTAAAGTAAAGAGCATGAAGGGGGCCTTGTGAAATTTTTTTTAAGCTTAATGAGTGTATGAAAAAGACTTAATGTTATCAATATCGGACAATTGATCATTTTTAAGAACATAAGAAGTAAAAGTTTTTTAGCCTATAGGAATGTTTATCCTCTGTTAAATACCCCTGCTCTTTTATCCCTCGCATCTCCTTTAACTTAAAAAGCCTTTTCTTGGTCAGCTGGTCAAGCTTGCAATGTAAAGGTTAACAAGAATTTTTCCTAAATGTTAGGCTTTCTTGAAAAACAAATGAATGCTCGGGTAAACTGGCTTGTCAAAAGTAAGTTACAACCTTCGAGCAGCATGTAGGCAATTATTTCCTTTATAAGAAAATTGCCTTTGCGGGCTAACTTATAAACGACGCTTTACAAAAATATAAGTTGTGCTTAAACCTCTTTTCAAATGGTTACATAAGCATACCTACAACACGCTTCTCAAATGCCTAAAAATTTAAATGCCAATCATATAAAAGATTATCTTGTGGTAGTAGGTGGAGGAGCTGCAGGCTTTTTCGGAGCCATTGCATGCGCGCAAGCTTGTATAGCCAAAAAAGTGATTCTTTTAGAAAAGAATAGACAGCTTTTATCTAAAGTGCGCATTTCAGGGGGCGGGCGCTGCAATGTCACGCATGCTTGCTTTGACCCAGTAGCTTTAGTAAAAAATTATCCACGCGGAAGCCAAGCTTTGCTTGGTCCTTTCACTCGTTTTCAACCTCGAGATACTATTCAGTGGTTTAAAGATCGTCACGTGGAGTTAAAGGTAGAAGAAGATGGGCGCCTATTTCCTCTTACTGATGATTCTGCTACCATTATTGACTGTTTAATGCGTGCTGCCAAAGCTGCCCATGTAGAGGTTCGTACAGAGAGTGGAATTGAAAAAATTGAGGTCCAATCGGCGGGGTTTGTTATTCACCTTACGAATGGCTCAGTGG
This sequence comes from Neochlamydia sp. EPS4, assembly GCF_000813665.1. Taxonomy (NCBI): domain Bacteria; kingdom Pseudomonadati; phylum Chlamydiota; class Chlamydiia; order Parachlamydiales; family Parachlamydiaceae; genus Neochlamydia; species Neochlamydia sp. EPS4. The sequence goes on from NZ_JSDQ01000041.1 coordinate 34,064, forward strand.
TAGAGTGTAAAAAGTTACTGTTTGCCACAGGGAGTAACTCTAAAATGTATGAATTATTAGCCGCTTTAGGACATCAGATTGTGCCTCCGGTGCCCTCATTATTTACTTTTAATGTTCCTAATTCTCCCTTGCTAGACCTTGCCGGCATGTCGATTTCTAATGTGGGCTTACGTATTCAGCACACTGATCTTAAGCAAACAGGTCCTCTCTTGCTTACTCATTGGGGATTTAGTGGACCAGCAGTATTAAAGCTATCAGCTTGGGGTGCAAGAATCTTGCATGGCATGAATTATCAAGCTACCTTAGTAGTCAACTGGCTGCCAGAGATGAATAAAGAGACTCTAGCAGCATGCTTAGGCAATTATAAAGTAAAAAATCCTGCCAAATTAATTTCCTCAGACAGTCCTGTAGCTCTTCCAAAAAATCTTTGGAAAAAGCTTACTATCATGGCTGGCATCCCGTATGACATGCGCTGTTCCTATCTATCAAAAGTTCATTTAAATGCGCTACTAGAATTGTTACAAAACTCTACTTTTAACATTCAAGGGAAAACAATTTTTAAAGAGGAGTTTGTGACTTGCGGGGGAGTGCATCTCGATGATGTTAATTTCAAAACTATGGAAAGTAAAAAATGCCCTGGCTTATTTTTTGCTGGCGAAGTACTGGATATTGATGGAGTCACAGGTGGCTTTAACTTTCAGAATGCTTGGACAACTGGTTGGATTGCTGGCCAGGCGATGGCGAAGGATTAGATTTTATGCATACTCCTCTTAAGTGCTTATATCTTGAAACTTAGCTTTTTTGTCGATCTCTCAATCGCTTAAGGAAAAAAATATTCACCCTGGCTATAAAGAAATAGGCTTAAGAGGTGACAATCAGGCTACCACTTGGCTAAAGGGGGCAGCGAGCATAAAATGGCTTCAGGATTGCCTCCAGATTGAAATCCGAATTTTGTTCCTCGGTCATACATTAAATTAAATTCTACATAATGAGCTCGAGCTTCTAGCTGCTTTTCTTTCTCTTGAGCAGAATAAGGAAGAGGTACGCGTTTTATGTAGATAGGAAGGATTGCTGCTAAAAATTGCTTTCCTACCATTTGCCATAGGTGTAGATCTTTTTCATAATCGCCACTGTTATAATGGTCAAAAAAAATGCCTCCCACCCCACGTTCTTTATGACGATGGGGGATATAAAAGTACTCACGAGCATTTTGCGAGAAATTAGGATATAAAGTAGGATCGATAGAGTTTAGAAACTCTTGAGTTGTTTGATGAAAGTGAGCAGTATCTTCGTCATAGCTAAAGCCCATGGGAGTTAAATCAAAGCCTCCTCCAAACCATGAGCGTTCTTGCGTTTCGATGTAGCGAATGTTCATATGGACAGTGGGTGCGTGAGGGTTGACCATGTGAGTAATCAAGCTTACTCCCGTAGCAAAAAAAGGCCCAGAGCTCTCACTCATAGGAAAATGAGGCCCATAGACTCCCGACCAATTAACTGCTGCTTTTTCAAAAACTTCTCCTCGTAAAATAGAGATTTCACCCCCTCCCCCTGTGGGATGTTGCCATGGTTTCCTTGTAAAACGATTGCTGTTTTCAAGCGTTTCAAAAGCGATAATAATCTCATCTCTTAAGTTTTTAAGAAAGTGGATTAAAGAAGAGTGTTTATTGCTGGAGTATTCATTATGCATATAAAGTCATAGTTTTTTTATTAGCTTTCAAAAAAGAGCTTGGTATTTTTTAGGCCTTGTTGCGTAAATGATCTAATAGCTCCTCTAAAGATATATCACATAAGTTAGCACCCATTGCCTTGGGCATTTCAAGTTTTGTCCTCTTGTTCATAGCCAAGGATTTGGCATATAATTCTGCTTGTTGATAGGCTAATTTCCTAGAGGGAAAGTCTCCTCCAAAGCTTCTTATAAAGCGATACATCGCCGTTTCGGCAAGCGATCTTCTGTGATAGCCGCAAAGCTTCTTCCAGAGCTGCCTGGCCTCCTCATCTCTTCCAAAGCCTTGAATGATTTTAAAGCATCCTTTCTTTTTTTTCATCCAGGGTTTGTCCGCCTCTTGACTTAGCCTTCCTCCTCTTCTTGAAGGTACCAAAGGATCTATACCCGCACATAAGATGATAGGAAGGATGGTAAGCAGGTTGCCACTTAAGTGGAGCTTTTGCAGCTTGGATATCTGCCCGATTTCTGCTGTCAGAATGGAGAGCTGGTTTTGATGTAAGTGCGGATTATTTGTTTAAAGATAAGATGGCTAAAAGTTTTTATTTCATTTTAGCCCCTCCCAATTTAAAAGTACTTATGGCCACTCTACAATTGAAAACGCTGCCTTATTTTTTCTGGAATATTTTTCAAAGGATTTTCCGCTAATTCAAGCTCGGTAAGCTGAGGCAGCTGCCCGATTTCTGCAGGAAGGCTGGAGAGCTGGTTTTGATTCAAGGAAAGCCTTAGCAGCTGAGACAATTGCCCGATTTCTGTAGGCAGGCTGGTGAGCTGGTTATGATTTAATTCAAGCCTTTGCAGCTGAGACAATTGCCCGATTTCTGCAGGAAGGCTCGTGAGCTGGTTTTGATCTAAGTAAAACCATTCCAGCTGAGACAGCTGCCCGATTTCTATAGGTAGGCTGGTGAGCTGGTTTTGATTCAAGGAAAGCCTTTGCAGCTGAGACAATTGCCCGATTTCTACAGGCAGACTGGTGAGCTGGTTTTGAGTTAAGTAAAGATATTGCAGCTGAGACAATTGCCCGATTTCTGCAGGCAGACTGGTGAGCTGGTTTTGAGTTAAGTAAAGATATTGCAGCTGAGACAATTGCCCGATTTCTGCAGGAAGGCTCGTGAGCTGGTTTTGATTTAAGAAAAGCCATTGTAGTTGAAACAATTGACCTATTTCTGCAGGAAGGCTCGTGAGCTGGTTTTGATCTAAGTAAAACCATTCCAGCTGAGACAGCTGCCCGATTTCTATAGGTAGGCTGGTGAGCTGGTTTTGATTCAAGGAAAGCCTTTGCAGCTGAGACAATTGCCCGATTTCTGCAGGAAGGCTCGTGAGCTGGTTTTGATCTAAGTAAAACCATTCCAGCTGAGACAGCTGCCCGATTTCTATAGGTAGGCTGGTGAGCTGGTTTTGATTCAAGGAAAGCCTTTGCAGCTGAGACAGCTGCCCAATTTCTATAGGTAGGCTGGTGAGCTGGTTTTGGTTTAAATCAAGCTCTTTCAGCTGAGACAGCTGCCTGATTTCTGTAGGCAGACTGGTGAGCAGGTTTTGATTTAAGGAAAGGGTTTGCAGGTTAGATAATTGGCATATTTCTGGGGGTAAATAAGTCAAGCCTACTCCAGATAAATCTAATTCCGTGAAGTTTTTACAATTTTCTTTAATCCAACCTCTAAGAAGCTCTCCTTTTTTTCCTAGAGGCAAGTGCTTAATTTCTCTTCTTCTCAAGTATTCTTTCCCACCAGGAAGTTTTTTCCAAAGTAAAAGGCGATTAATATTTAAGAGATAAAAAGAGTAATTGGCCAGAGTTAAGCCTCTTTTTTCTTCTGTTTTCTCTTTAAATTCTAAAGAAGAAAAAGACTTAGCTAAAGTAAAGATTTGCTTAAAGATTGCATTTACCTTTGCTGTTTCAGAAAGCCTATCATCCAGCTTATAAATCCTAGCTAAAATAAAAGCCTGCTTGCTAATATCCCCTTGGGAAACATGTACTTTACCGATTTTTTTATAAAGAGAAGGCATCACTTCAGAAGCCAGCAGATGATGCCATCTTTTACAGACGCTAAATAAGGAAGGAACTGCGCAAGCCTCTAAGATAGGGAGCAGCAATTCATTGGGCAAGCTTTCAATAGAGGCCGAAGAGATAGGATGCATTTTATTTCCTTGGGTAGTGATGACTTTTCAGCATTTTATTTATTAGAGGCAATATAAAAAAATTAAAGAAGCAAGTCAAACGAATTCGTATCCTTATCACCAGGAGGGCATCAGCTAACTTGTTAAGCAAAGAGCAAGCTACTATGTCTTGTAGGCGATAGCTAGATATAGAAGGTTTTTGCGCAGCTTCAGGCCGACCAGACGTAGTATGCTTTTGAGTTGCAATAAATCGAGGTTCTATAATTTGTATATATTTAAGTTTTTTTACAAACTTATCTAATTGGCGCTTAGCATCGTTTGGACATAAAAACTCTTGCTGCATGAGCTTAATAAAGGCTTCGGCTTCTTTTTCATTGCCCTTAAGGTAATGCTTGGCTAAAGTACGGCATTCTCTTAGATAGGCCACTTAGCTGAAGATGGTTGCCCATCTTTAGTTCAACGCCTGCATGGCAAGGGGTATTCTTAAGAGCTCGATAGCCCTCTACTATCTCTACCGTTTTGTCGTAAGGCGCTTCACATATAAGTTCTTTGGCCTCTTTGATTTGCATGGGCACACGTGTGGCAAATAAGCTTTGTTCTCTTTTAAAGACTTGTAAGGTAGTTTGCGTATGGAGAGCGCTATCTCCTACTATATAGTCCAACATGATTTAAAGCATTTTCGCCTTAAAGTGGCGTTGTTGCGTAAATGATAAGAAGTGTATGCGATAAGATTGCTCTTTAACGCCTAAGAGCTATAAAATTAGTTTACAAAAACAAAAATATAAGCAAGCTATGGAAAAAAAGCTTAACTACCGCATACGTAATTGGCCCTGAGTAACACAAAGCTTTAGTGCAAAGAGGAAGCATAACATTATGGCTTTCGGATGAAACCATTAAAGGATGGAGGGAAAATAAAAGCACGGGTAAGAAGAGACACCCAAGAATTTACTCCGCTGATGCTATCCTATCCGCGCTGATGATTAGAGCGGTTTATCACTTGCCTCTCCTAAGCCTTGCGAGGATTTTTGTTATCGCTGATTACTTTGCTGACTTTGGGATTGCCTATTCCTTGTTATACCCGCATTTGCAGGCGTGCTAAGAAGCTTGGACAAGAACTTAAAAAGTTAAGCCTTAAAGCGTCCAACAGACATAGTCTTTGATTCCACTGGGGTAAAGGTCTATGGCGAAGGAGAGTGGAAAGTGCGCCAACATGGCAAAACTAAGTGAAGAATTTGGAGAAAAATTCATCTAGCCATTTGCCCAGATTCGCATGAGATTATTATAAGTGAATTAACGAGGAGCAATAAAGCCGATGATTCAATGGCAAGCCAAATGATCTTTGAGCTACCAAAGAGTGTACAAACTGCTTATGGAGATGGCGCTTATGATAGACAAGCTTTCTGTTGATCATCTTATGTGCGGGGTATAGATCCTTTGGTACCTCCCAAAAGAGGAGGAAGGCTAAGCCAAGAGGAGGACAAGCCCTGGATAAAAAAAAAAGAAAGGATGCTTTAAAAATCATTCAAGGCTTTGGAGAAGATGAGGAGGCCAGGTAGCTCTGGAAGAAGCTTTGCGGCTAGCACAGAAGATCGCTTGCCGAAACGGCGATGTACCGCTTTAAAAGAAGCTTTGGAGGAGGCTTTCCCTCTAGGAAATTAGCCTATCAACAAACAGAATTATATGCCAAATCCTGGGTTATGAATAAGATGATAAAGCTTGGAATGCCCAAAGGGCAATGGGTGCTAACTTAGGGATACGAGCTATTAAATCATTTACGCAACAAGGCCTATTTTTTACATACATTAATTGAAAAGAGTGCTTTTTGCCTACATTAATAATAGGAAATGTTTTCAAAGTAATAGAGAAACACGAAAGATATTTTTATTTTTAAGAACAGCGATTGGCAAGAGCTTAAGGTGAATGCTTGCATAAAAATCCCTATTCCTCGCTCAGCGAAAACTTATTTTAGTATTTAAGGAGTCGCCGAAATTTATTTAAATCTTTTAAAAATCTCGACCTCTAGGTAATTATTTCGAAAAGTGCATAGGCTACGTGTATATTCTATCCCATATTCTTCACCTGAAATTTAAATTGCTGATTTCTAATGTGTTATAAAAGTTAATCCTTAAACTTAAATTTTATAAATTTTTCAGATTCAGATGCTTACAAAAAACCGTGGAGAATATGGGTTCTATTATAAATAGTTGGTTATCGAAATAGTGGTGTGTTTTTTTATTTAAGGTAAGCTGAAGTTTACCTAAAATTTATCCTCAGAGCGCTCTAAAAAGTTTGTTTACTAGGTTGTAGAAGGGAGTAAAATGAATCAGGTGTATCTATAAATATAGATTTTAGTGGAATAAAGGTCGGGAACTTCTATAATTTGCTCAGCTTTCCAAGAAGGAACAGCGAAGGTATGGGTGACTACCCATGCCCCTTTAGGTAATTCTTCCTCAAATTTCTTTTTTAATTTCTGCATGGCTAAAGGATAGAGATAGCAGATAATCATCTTGGCGTCTGTAAGGTTAGCTTTAAAAAAATCATGGTACTGAAGATGCAAATGAGGTGAACGCGAAAAGAAATGGCGTATGCGGCAAAAAAAATAAGGGATAGGAGAGCTTTCGTAAGCTAGAATCGTACATTGAGGATATTTGTGAGCAAGCAAGAATGCTAGAGTTCCCCATCCTGCGCCTAGCTCATAAATAAGACCTTTTTCCTGCAATGGCAGCTTGTCCATTAAGATCTGTTTTACAGCAGGGGAAGTAGGCATAGGACCGATACCATTTTTTATTGACCAGACAATAATTAAAATGAAAAGAAGGAGTAGCAAAGGTAATAAGAAAATCATAAAACATTTTATCGAGTGTTTAATCATCTATAGTGCATAAGTAGGGAAGAAAAAAGCAAGCAGCTAGCTATAAAATAGACAAATATTTTTCCTGCTTCTTTAGCAGATTGCTATATTTGCTGTAGATTCATAAATGCTTATTTTGCTATGCATGGCTATTTTCTTTTGCGGTTATTAGCTTGATAATTGAGGGGCTTTCTGCTTAAAAAAAGAATAGGTTTGCCACTGAAAAAAAAGGAGTTAGGTTTATGGTAGAGCTTAAGGATGAGAAGGCTCAGCTGGCGATTAAAAATCTTATAGAAATGTGTGGAAAACCTTCTGATACGTTCGAAGCAGAGCTAGTCACGCAGATGATTGAAACGAGCCTTAAGTTGCTTATCGAGAATAATGATACCGGACAATTAAAACTTATTAATCGCTCCTTAAAGGAGATGCGGCATGCTTATCGCATCTTTAGTAAATTTAAGCAGTCGCGTTGTATCAGTATTTTTGGATCAGCACGCACCCCCGAAAATCATCCTGATTACTTTGCAGCCAAAAGCTTTAGCACTCAAATTGCAGAACTAGGCTGGATGTGCATTACAGGAGGAGCTGATGGAATTATGAAAGCAGGCTTAGAAGGTTCTCAGAAAAAATCAAGCTTTGGCCTTTCTATTCGTTTGCCTTTTGAGGCACCCACTAATACAGTTATTGCAGGCGACCCTAAATTAATTGTTTTTCGTTATTTCTTCATACGCAAGTTAATGTTCTTAACCCATTCAGATGCAGTAGCTGTTTTTCCTGGGGGATTTGGGACGATGGACGAATTGTTTGAATTGCTAACTCTTATGCAAACAGGAAAAGCAAATTTAATGCCTTTAGTCCTAGTTGAAAGTAAAAATGGAGTCTATTGGCCTCATTGGAAAATGAATATCGATGAGCATTTGTTAGCTAATGGCTGGATTAGTCCTGAGGATCTTAATCTTTTTTACATTGCTCGCTCGGTTGAAGATGCCGTTTTACATGTCCAACAGTTTTACCGTCATTATCATTCTAGTCGCTATGTAGGTTCACAGCTTGTCATCCGTCTAAATAGGGAGCTAACAGATCGAGAAGTAGAGTATCTAAATAAGCATTATCAACTTCTGGTGGTTGAAGGAAAGATAGAGAAAAGCGGACCATTACCCCAGGAAATCGACCATTTAAATTTACCACGTCTGGTTTTTCAGCATACCCATCGTGATTTTGGAATCTTGCGAGCAATGATTGATACACTCAATCTTTTTTAAAGAAAAAGAGAAGGGGTTGTTTTTAACAACCCCTTCTTCTGCTGTTTGAGAAAGTAAATAATTTTATTATCTATTTTCTCGGCGAGCTAGGCCGCCTTTACGGCCCATTTCCCTATACTCTTCGCGAGAACGATGAGAGGCTGTAGCTAGGCCGCCTTTACGACCAGCTTCCTGGCGGCTCATCTTGCCACTACCTTGGTGGCTATACTCTTCATCGCCTTCTTCTTCATCACTTTCGTCGTGATGCGCTTCCGCACCTTGGTGCTGGCTTCTTTGGCTATAGCCATGGCTTGCACCCCTTTGGCTTCTATGGCCTTCATCTTCATCTTCATAATCCTCATCGGATTCATAGCCTTGATGAGATTCCTCGCCGTGACGGCCACTTTGGTAGCCACCATGGCTTCTATAGCCTTCATCTTCGTCTTCATAATCCTCATCGGATTCATGGCCGTAATGAGGCTCCTCGCTGTGATAGCCAGCTCTTTGATAGCGGCCATGGCTTTCACCTCGGTGGCCTCTATAGCCTTCATCCTCCTCTTCATAATCTTCATCAGATTCATGACCTTCCTCATAGCCCCCGCGTGCATGGCCTCCTTTGCTGCCTATTTCACGGTAATATTCAGGACCATATTTAGAAGAGACGGCACGGCCACCTTTTCGGCCAATTTCGCGATAAAAGTCAGGACCATACTCTTCGGCGACCCTTTGTCCGCCTTTATGACCAATATCATGATAGAACTCAGGTCCACGTTCGGAGGCTACTTTTTCTCCCCCTTTGTGGCCAATTTCACGATAAAAGTCAGGGCCATATTTAGAAGAGACGGCACGACCACCTTTTCGGCCAATTTCGCGATAAAAGTCAGGGCCATACTCTTCGGCGACCCTTTGTCCACCTTTATGACCAATGTCTTGATAGAACTCATGTCCACGTTCGGAGGCTACTTTTTCTCCTCCTTTGTGGCCAATTTCACGATAGAAGTCAGGACCATATTTAGAAGCGACGGCACGACCGCCTTTTCGGCCAATTTCGCGATAAAAGTCAGGGCCATACTCTTCAGCCACCCTTTGTCCGCCTTTATGACCAATGTCTTGATAGAACTCATGTCCACGTTCGGAAGCTACTTTTTCTCCTCCTTTGTGGCCAATTTCACGATAGAAGTCAGGACCATATTTAGAAGCGACGGCACGGCCACCTTTTCGGCCAATGTCGCGATAAAAGTCAGGACCATACTCTTCGGCGACTCTTTGTCCGCCTCGATGACCAATATCTTGATAGTATTCATGTCCACGTTCGGAAGCTACCTTTTCTCCTCCTCTGTGGCCAATGTCGCGATAAAAGTCAGGACCATATTTGGAAGCCACAGCTTGGCCACCTTTATGTCCAATTTCTTGGTAAAATTCTGGCCCATATTTTTCCGAGACAGCTCTTCCGCCTCTTTGGCCTGCTTCTTGGCGGCTCATAGGCTCTTGATGTCCACGGCCACCGCGTCCACCACGATCAGAAGAACTTCTACCTGAACGAGCTTCAGCTCCTTTTTGGCCTGCTTCTTGGCGAGTTGCTCCAGACGATTTTCTAGTAGGCATAAATAACCTCCTTCAAATGTTAGTAAAAGGACACTGACAGGTGATAAGAGATATTAGGCGCTTGCTAGCTTGCTAGTTTGAAAGTTCGTATTGCGATAATTTCAGGTGTAATTTTCAGTTCTCATATTCACTACGATAGAATAGAGTTTGTAGTATCACCTTATGACTTGAATTATGAAAAGATAAGGATTTGCTGACAAGCAGGAATTTCATCTTTATATAGCAAAAAGCCAAAAAAAGAAAAAAGTTAAAGCGTTAATGCTTTAAAATCAACAACTTAAGCTTAAACAAAAAAAGTAATTTTTTTTACAGACATTTAAATTTGCTCGTTTAAATATGCATATAAGCCTGCTTTTTAAGCGAGCCTAGAGCCAAAAAATATGATAAGCATGGATTAAACATCTTTAAATATTATACTTTTGAGCCTGTAGCCTTTTCTCATTAGCTTCATAAGCCATTTATAAATAAAAAAAAGAAGAGGTTAAATTAATTTTTATGCTCTCTTAAACTGGCTTCCCTAGCTTTGTAGATCCCTCCTTTAACAGGTTATAAGATTACGGAGATATCCATTTCTCTTCCTGGCTTACAGGGGAGCGTTTGGTTGCTCCTAAAGATCAAACTTTAGTTTGCACAAAAAGCCAAAGAAAGTTAAAGAAGAATGGATAGCTTCCTATAAGCTTAGCGATACTCTTCCATGTTTATTATCAGGTTTTCTAGTTTTTGATAAAAAATGCAAAAGCGAAATTGGCGGCCATTCTCACTTAATGCGATCACATTCCAATTTGCTATATTTTTTTAAGCTAATCTTTTAAGAAGCATTGAAAGAGATGCCCAACAAATGGAGGAACAGCTTGGAAAAGTAATAGCCTAATAAGCAACAGGCTTTCAGATAGCCTGAGGAGCCATGTAGCTATAGAGTCTTTTGTCTTAAATGCTCTTGTTTGCTTGGCTGCTGGCCTTTGATTATAAATTAAGGGTTTAGAAGGAGGCCTTTTTTTTAAGTCGAGGCTGTAATTGAATCTTTTTCGACCTTATAAGTTTTTCTCCTTACAGACCCTCCTTTTATCTTAATATTTATCGAGTAAAGATAATTAGAAGAGCAAAATGCTAGGGAAGACTTTTGCCAAGAAAGCTACTTGGCTTAAGCTATCCTAAAAGATAATCCCTTCTCAAAACTTTAAAGATATAATTTATTTTTAAAATTTTTGAAGGGTAGTTTCTTAATTCTTTCATTAGAAAGTTAAAAGATAAATGTAGGGCATTTGAGAGATAGAAAAAGGGAATGAAATAAATGTAAGGAAGGATTGAATAAAAATGTATACTTATACTCTAAAAGTTGAGTAAAATGGGTGTTTTTTATGGATCCTTAAAACGTCGATAAATACAGATTAAAATTTGCTTCAAAGTATATTATTTTATACTTGCAATGTGAGTTAAAAATCATGTATATGAACGCACAACTGTAACAAAAGAGTGTTTAATGAAATGTCCTTTTTGCCATCATCGTGAGCTTAAGGTTATCGATTCGCGCGATGCTGCTGAACTAAATGCTATTCGACGTAGAAGAGAATGCTTAGGATGCTTAAGAAGGTTTACTACTTTTGAGACAGTAGAACTTACGGTACAAGTGCATAAACGTGATGGACATTATGAAGATTTTCAACAGCAAAAACTGGTGAATGGTTTAGAGGCGGCATGCCGTCATACAACTATTAGTCATGACCATGTCATTGCTTTGGCTGCTGAAATTAGTGAGGAGCTCTCACAACGCCAAGTTCATGTGGTCAGTACTAAGGAACTTGGCGAAATAGCCATGAAGCATTTACAAGCATTAGATGAGATTGCTTATATTCGGTTTGCTTGCGTGTATAAGCGATTTAAAGATATTGAAGAACTTATGCAAGCAATTAAAACCATTCAACCTAAAGAAAGTTTAAATAAAAGTTCCCAGGCTTGTTCGACGGAAAAGCCTTTAGCGGAAAGTCTAAAAAATTAAAAAGTTATATTTTAATAGGAGGTCCCCATGGGATTAAAGAAAAATGAGGTTGCCCAATTTAAAAAGAAGCTAGAAGAAATGCGCGCCCAGCTAACCCATATTTTGAAAGGTTCGACTGCTGAAGTTAAAACTCCTGATGAAGCTACAGGTTATTCTCAGCATCAAGCAGATCAAGGCACGGATGATTTTGATAGAACCATTAGCCTTGAGGTGACTAGCCGTGAATATCATATTCTTCGACAGATCGAAAGAGCATTGGAGAAAATTGATGAAAATACTTATGGGATTTGCGATCTTACCGGTGAAGATATCCCGCTAGCTCGCTTGGAAGCAGTTCCTTATGCTACTATGACTGTAAAAGCCCAGGAGCAGTTGGAGAAAGGTTTAATTTGATCATGATTAAGTATTTTACCATTTGTTTATCATGGCAGATGCTAGCTTTCATTGGATGTAGCGCTTTAATGGTAGACATCGTTACAAAATACCTTACTTATTATTACCTACCTATTTCCAATCATTTGTTCCTATGGTATCCTTATGGAGGAATTGGACTGTTTAAAAACTTTCTGGGAGTGGAATTTTCTATCACTCATGCCATTAATCATGGGGCTGCATGGGGAATGTTTGCTGAGTTAAAGGACTTTTTGCTAGTCTTGCGCCTCTTCATGATGGGGGGATTGATAGGTTATTTTCTTTTTTATAATCGAAATAAAAGCTGGCGGCTGCCTCTTCTACTAATTATCGTAGGGGCGGCAGGAAATATTATCGATACCTTTGTCTATGGGCATGTAATAGATATGTTTCATTTTGTTTTATGGGGGTATGATTTTCCTGTCTTTAATGTAGCCGACTCTTGTATTACAGTGGGAGTAGCCTGGCTATTAATTAGCTCCCTTTTTGAAAAAGAAAAGTCCACCATATAACCTGCTACTATGCTAAATGTAAAATCTAGTCCTGTTCCTTATCAAGCCTCCAAATGGCTTTCGTTAGCTATGTTGATTGATGAAGATGAAATACAGACTCTTTTTCAAGCCCTAGGAGATTTTAAAATTTTTTCCATAGGAAAGGTAGAAAAAAGCGGAGAAGGACAAATTTCTCATGAAGTTTTTCTAGCTAATTATACTCAATACATTCAATCACTAAAAAGTAGACGAACTTATGAAATGGAATATTTTCGTACATTCTTTACTTCTGTGCTGACTTTTTCTGCAGATCATTTATATGCTTTGTCAATAGGCAACGATCGCCAACTCATACGCATTGCAAAACCGGTCGTGCAGCTGCAGCTGCACACTCTCGATTATTCGGTAGCTGACAACAAATTTCGTTCGATGGTGTTAGGAAAAGATCCCGTCTCGTGGGGGCTGCAGTTTTCATATCCCCAACTTTATCAAGATCCTCAAACCCATGCCGTGTATAAAGTAGGAGAAGCTTATGCGAATACGGCTTTGTTTCGATTGATTCAACAATGGCAAAGAAAATATACTGTACCCACCCCTTTCTTAATTAAAAATAAATTGATAAATGTGCCTATGCGCTTAGGAAAAAAGTGTTTTTCTTGGATCAATCAACATCCGCAGCTAGAAAATAGAGGTTTGCAAGTCCAAATTCCTCACTCGACGAAATCTTCAATCCCTGAATAGAAAAGCTCCATAAAAGCCACTTTTTAAAAGGCTAGCATAAGAAGATCTTTTGCTAAATAGCCACAGCTTAAAATAAGCTTTCATAAGCTGGCAGAGGAGCTAAAAATTAATGAAAAAGAAGCTTTTTAAGCAGATAGAAAGTAGAGGCCACTATAGATAATTTATTGCTTGGTAGTGTATATTAGAAACCATGAAAAATTGCATGCATACTTATTCTTTAATAGATAGTGGAAACGGTTACAAATTAGAACAATTTGGTCCTTATACAATATCACGACCATGCTCACAAGCAGTATGGGAGCCACGCCTTTCTCAAGAAAGCTGGGATCATGCTCATGCTTTTTTTTCTCGAGAAGGACAAAATAAATGGACTTTTCGGAAAGAAAAGCTTCCAGATATGTGGCAGATCAAAGTGGCAGATATAGCCTTCAAAATTTCTCCAACGGATTTTGGCCATCTAGGCATCTTTCCCGAGCAAAGAGCTTTTTGGAAGTGGATTCAAAGTACGCCTATTAAAGGCAAGCGTGTGTTAAATTTATTTGCCTACTCAGGTGGTTCAACTCTTGCAGCCGCACAAGCTGGAGCAGAAGTGTGCCATTTAGATGCTTCCAAAGGAATGGTAGCCTGGGCCCGTGAAAATGCAGCTTTAAATCATCTGGAAAAAGCTCCTATTCGTTGGATTATTGATGATGTTTTCAAGTTTTTGGGGCGGGAATTAAGACGTGGGTCTCGCTATGATGCCATCATTCTCGACCCTCCTAGCTTCGGCAGGGGGGCTAATGGAGAGGTTTTTAAAATTGAGGAGGAGATCAACAAGCTTTTAAGAAGCTGTCGAGAGCTGCTGACCCCCAAACCTTTATTCATATTGTTTTCTTGCCATACTCCTGGCTTTTCTCCTTTAGTGATGAAGCATCTTCTCCATCAAAACTTAGATGGACTTTCCGGAACGATTGATGAAGGAGAAATGTTATTAGAAGGTTCTACCGAAACCTTTCCTATTCCTAGTGGAACTTTTGCAAGGTGGCAATATGCAGGGTAGAGTCATTGCGTTAACCAGCTTACAAAATTCTCGCGTTAAGCAAGTGATTGACCTTCGTGAGCGCCGGGTACGTGATAAGTCCGAGCAATTCATTATAGAGGGATATCGAGAAATTTTACGTGCTTATGAAGCAGGATATAAAATTGATAGTCTCTTTTATTGCCAGGAGCTGTTCTTAGGGGAAAATGAAAAGCCTTTGATCCAATCTTTAAGTAGCAAAGGAGCTCAACTTTTTCTTTGCCGGGAAAATATTTTTCGAAAAATGTCGTATCGTGATCGTCCCGACGGATTAATTGCTATAGCTGCTCAACAGCGGCGAGGGCTAGATCAGTTACCAAGCTTAATTAAGAAAAATACTCATTCTCCTCTTTTAGTGGTGGCAGAAGCTATTGAAAAACCTGGCAATCTAGGTACCATTTTACGTTCATCCGATGCTGTTCATCTTGATGCCTTGATTGTTTGCGATAAATGTACAGATATTTATAATCCTAATGTAGTTCGTGCTAGTGTAGGGACTTTGTTTACTGTCCCCGTGATAGAAAGCAAAGGCCATGAAACCATTCATTGGTTAAAAAAGCATAACATCTCTATTGTTGCTGCTACTCCTAGCGCTAAGTTAGAATATACGCAAGCAGACTTAAAGCAACCGGTAGCTATTGCTGTTGGCACCGAGCAGCTGGGGCTATCGGAGGCATGGATGCAGCAGGCTAATATTCAGGTAAAAATTCCTATGCTAGGGGTAGCCGATTCACTAAATGTGGCTATGGCCACTACCTTACTTTTATATGAAGCTTTACGTCAACGACGAGGGTAAGTCATATGGACCCCCAAATTCTTTATGAAGATAATCATCTTTTTGTCGTTTGCAAGCCTGCAGGAATTTTAACGCAACCTAGTGGCACTCAGCAAAAAAATTTAGAAGATGTTTGTAAAGCCTGGCTTAAAAAAACTTATAATAAGCCGGGCAATATATTTCTAGAAGCGGTTCATCGTTTAGATAAATCTGTAAGCGGCATTGTAGTTTTTGCACGCACTAGTAAAGCTCTTAGCCGATTAAATGCTGCGCTACGCCAGCAACAATTTCGTAAAGTATATTTGGCAATCGTCGAAGGTCTTCCTGAAAAGTCGGTAGATACTTTAGAGCATTACCTTTTGCATGATGCCTATCAAAGTCTAGTAGTTTCAGGCAATAGACCTGGCGCAAAATTATGCCGCTTACATTATCAAGTTCTTAAGCATGCTAACCAGACTTCTTTAGTGGAGGTTATTTTGGAGACGGGCCGCTACCACCAAATTCGTGCTCAGTTAGCTGCCATTGGAAAACCTATTGTGGGGGATGCTAAGTATGGAAGCCAAAAACCTTGTTTTTCTCCAGGTATTGCTTTACATCATTCGGAGTTAATGTTTCCTCATCCTACTTTAGGAAAGTCTATTACCCTGCATGCTACCTTGCCCGAAGAGATGCTTAAGCTTTTATAACCAAGCAGCATCATCAGCTGCAAGCTATCTTCAAGAAAAAAGCAACAGATTGCAGGCAAGAGTTGCAGAAGGGCATGTAGATAAACCTAAAATCTTAGATTTTACTTTTTTCTTCAGGGAGGTCTGGAAGTGGCGGGATAGTTTTCATGACGAGCTCTAAGGCTTCATATTCTCCTAACACGCGGTCAATGTTCTTTATAATAAGAGAGGTATCCCTGTGGGCGGCGAGTTTAGGATTGTTAAATAAACCTTTCAAATCTTGAAAAGGCTGCATTAGAATCTTCAGGTTAATGCTTTTATCTTGAAGGAAAGTAGATTGAGTAATTTCTTCCAATCCATTGGTAAGGCTAAAAAAAGGATCTTTTAAATTTAAAGAGGTGTAATCAATCTCTTCTAAAATGGTTCTACTTATTTCTAAAAGGGTCAAGCTGGCTTTAACACCTATATCAGGTAAGCCTTGATTGATCGCTGCCTTCGCATGGCAGCTTAGGAGGTGGAGAGGATAGTTGACCAAGGTTAAATCAAATTTTGCGCAATGAAGGACTATCTTTCCCCATACTGCTACGAGGGTAGCAGCCACTTGCACAAGCTTTTTTGCTAAGGCTTTTTCATTAATAAGTGAGATACGTTCATATATATAATACAATATATAACTCGTGTGATCATGAATATCTGAATTTTTATCCCGCGTATCTGCGGCTATCTGTGCTATCCTTTTAGAGGAAGATAGGAAGTTTCTTATAATGTCTGGCATGGCTTGTAAAGCTTGGTTGCAAAGAGTGGGGTTCATATGATGAGTAGATATTAAAGCTGTTTCGGTAAGCGCCTCCACAGCTTCACAAAGCTCTGATTTTTTATCGTTTTGAATGCTCTCTTTGGCTATTTGGGTGAATAAAAGCACCTGATCCAAAGGATTTAAATAAGTGATAAGTCTTTTTAAAAGCGTATAATAAATATCCAGGGTGATTCCTATGCTAAAAACCCAGAGAGCTAATCGGTGGCTCTTTTGTAGGTAATTTAGCCAGAGGGTATCTAAGGCAAGCATGTAGCTTAGCAGGGCGAAGAGCACTATCCAGCTATAAATACCTAATAAATATTTATCTCTTTTAAATAAGCTTAATAAATAGGGCGTGGAGTTTTGCGCAGCTTTTTGCAGAGGTATTAAGCTGCCAGCAATTGTTAAACAAAAGAGGACAAAGAAAGCCGTGCCTATTATCAATAAGAGGCAGCCTAGTAAGTTTTCATTCGGCAGGTTAACTGGCGTAAAAGGAGTAAAAAGTATGAAGAGGGCGGCGAGTGCAGAAAGAAAAATTCCGATCATTGGATACCTTTATAAATTTAAGCGAAGGTTATCATAAACTTAATTTTTGTGTATCTATTCTCAAAAAAATGGATGGATAGCTTCTTCTTTTTAGCAGGCTTTTAGTTTCGAATCGCCTTTTATAATAAGCTACTTCCAAAACTTAATGAATTTATTGCCTTTTTAGCATGAACAGTGACGCTTGACAAGCTCTAAATGGGATTTCATTCACAGTAACTTATAAAGACATTTCCTTGTACAACATATAATCTAGTGGTTTACAAGGAGATTGATGGAGAAAAAGCAATTTTAGAGGAAGGCCGGGAGGGGGAGAGCCTCTCTCCTATTCTGGCGTTAGAGTCCCTAAAGAGGATAAATTACAGGTGCTAGCACTAATACATCCTTGGGAAAGTTTAATAATTATTTTGTGTGGGTGGAAAATTAAATCGCTGGTTTTTATTGTTTTTGATAGTTATAATTATAAGTTATTCAACAAATTTAACTAAGGTGATTAAATGTCGATTTTCTCAGCACAACCGATATTTCAAACGTTACCAATGACACAGCCAATGGTTCAAACGTTATCAAATACGTCCCGAGTATTTCAAACGTTTCCGAAAACAGAACTGATATCTCAAAGCTTACCGAATGCAGAGCTAATATCCCGACTGTTACCAAAGGCAAAGCCAATATCTCAATCCCTCTGGAAGGCAGAGCCAATATCTCAATCCCTTTGGAAGGCAGAGCCAATATCTCAATCCCTCTGGAAGGCAGAGCAAATATCTCAACCCCTCTTGAAGGCAGAGCAAATATCTCAACTGTTCTCCGAGATAAAACCAATGTCTCTAACGTCAGAAATGGAGTGTCCGTTTGCTTGGAAATCCGAAAGCTACCCCTTAAACAAACTGATCCAGTTTTTTCCTTCGGGCGCTAAACTTACAATAAGCTTTACTACTACGCGCTCCTCTAAAGTTTTAGGCTATGTCCCTATCATTGGGACTGCTATGGGGATTTTTCGAATTTATAAAGGGATTCAAGAGTATCGTTTTTTTAATAGTATACACTTACATTCACTAACCGCCCGAAGCTTTAAATGGATGGCAAGAGGAGCTTTTGAAAGTATTCCTGTCCTTGGAGGTTTAATTTGCCTAATTATGGATATTATATCTACGATTTTGAGCAAAGAAAGTTCGGGAATCCTTTCAAACTTTGAAGAGGAAACGCCTTGTGGATATTGTCATCAATGTGGTTATTGCAATTGTTAAAGCTACTCGATGAGAATTTTATTCTAACTAGTGCTAATAAATGTGTAATCCTTAGGACTAAGAAGCGTCATTGATATGTTTTTTAAGCTGCTTCTTATGTAACCCCCTACTTTATAAAGTCATTTTGTAAGTAGAGCGGCAGGTTTTAAAGGAGCGGGTATACACACTCAAAGGTTTTTTTTAAGACAAAGTTGACCTTATTTGCTGATATCCTGTTACGGTTCAATAGCGGTTAACTTGGCCGAATGATTTTCCTCTTCAATCCTGAGCCTTCAAATAAGGGCCTACTTAAGATCTTAAAAGGGCCAAAGGAAACTCATCTTAAAAAAACATAACAAGGCTTGCTTGGAGGACCTAAAATCTTCTTTCGGTGGGGGTGAAATCTTTTCTTTACTCAATTTAGCTCGTCTAGAAAACGGTTTGCGAAATTTTTTGCCACATTTCTTGTTCCCTAATTTGTCGATAGCATATATGCGCGGCTAATAACCCCTGATACTTATTGATATAAAAATTTTAAAATGAAATCTAACCCTCTGATCTCATAGGACTTATGTGATATAGAAAACACCCTGTAGCAAAAGCGCGGGGAAAACTTTTACTTATAAAAAAACTTTCTGCAGATTGTTTACCTTATAATATTAAAATTCTTATTTGCAAGAATTACAGCGTTGCTTTTTCCTTTCTTGATTTGAAATAGGCAAGCTTGCTAGCATTTAAAGAATGTTATTAAAAATTGAGAATAATAATGTCTAATTCTAAGGTCCTTACGGCCATTCGGCAAAGCATCCAAGCCGTTGAAAAGCTCTTATTGCCCCATAATCAAGCTTTCCTGCAGCAGGCAGCTTCTTTGATTGCAGAGTGCTTTAGTCGGGGAAATAAATTGATTATTGCCGGCAATGGTGGTAGTTTATGTGATGCCGCACACTTTGCAGAGGAGCTTACAGGAGTTTTTCGGCAGACACGACCTGCTTTGCCCGCTCTTGTTTTGTCAGAACCTGGTCATCTTACTTGCGTGGGGAATGATTTAGGCTATGAAAATATTTTTTCTCGAGGGATAGAGGCGTTGGGAAAGCCTGGCGATATCTTTGTTGGCTTGACCACTAGTGGAAATTCTTTGAATATTGTTAAAGCTTTTGAAGCTGCTCGTCTTTATCAAATGCAAATAATCGCATTCTTAGGAAAGACCGGTGGGCGGCTAAAAGGCATGGCAGATTTAGAAATAGTTATTGATGGATTTGAAACCTCTGATAGAATTCAAGAGGCACACATGGCTGCTATCCATATCATCATTGAACTGGTAGAAAATAGGCTTTTTTATTCTTCAGCATCCGCTTTAGGTAAATAAAAGTTTTGGCTCTTCATAACCCTGTAATCTATGACTTAAACTTGTATGTTAAAAAAGCTAGAACTTTATTTGGTTGATCTTATTCAAGGTAAAAAGCAAGGGGCTTTGGCTCATATAGCCAAAACTTTACTTAGATTTCTTAGCTGGATTTATCAACTGATTATAGCTGGCCGCAATTGGGCGTTTGATCAAGGTTGTTGTAAGCAGTATCATGCACCTGTGCCCGTGGTGATTAGCATTGGCAATATTGTGGTTGGAGGTACTGGCAAGACTCCTGTTACCTTGATGGTGGCACAAGCTTTTTCCAATGACTTTACTCTTGCTATTTTATCGCGAGGTTATCGTTCTAAAGCCGAGCATCTTCCTTTACCGGTGATTTTAAGCTATGGCAACGGACCTGTACATCCTGCAGCTTATTGTGGGGATGAACCTTACCTTTTAGCACAGAATTTACCAAAAGCTCATATCATTGTAGGTAAAAACCGCCAGCAATCTTCCAAGATGGCGGTTAGGGCAGGAGCCCAGCTAATTTTACTAGATGATGGGATGCAGCATCGTAAATTAGCTCGCGATTATGAGATTGTGGTTGTTAATGCTTTAGACCCCTTTGGCCAGGGGTACTTTCTACCACGTGGCTTTCTGCGGGAAGCTGTTTCTTCTCTTTCTCGTGCAGATTTGATTGTCCTTAATCATATACAAGATAAAGAGCAGTTTCAGTCAATAACAAAAGAGATTCGCAAGTTTTCAGAAGCTCCGCTGATAGCCACAAAAATGGAAGTGGCAGAGGTATTGGATTTACAGGGACAGCCCTTAGCGGAGTTAGTAGGAAAAAAAGTAGGAATCTTTTGCGCAATCGCTCATCCTGATTATTTTTATCAAACTGTGAAACAATTAGGGGCAGAGCCGGTGGATACCGAATTCATGTTAGATCATTTAACTTTTACTACAGAAAGTTTAATCCAATTTTGTGAAAGAGCTAAGGCAAAGGGAGCTGAGTGGATCTTATGCACGGAAAAAGATAGGGTAAAACTTGATGAATTAGCTCTCTCTGGCCAGCCAATCGGTTGGTTAAAGATGAATTTGAAAATTGTTGAAGGAAAGATTCATTGGGAGGGTTTCATAGAAAAAACCAAACACTACATTAAGCGCAGGATATAAATTAGAATCTTTAGCTTTCCTAAACTCTAGCTTAGTGGAAGTCTATTAAATCCTAGTCTTTATTTAAAAAGTTCAAGAAATATCACGTGTTTTTTAAGTTAGCGGGAGAGCTTGTTAAACTAAAACCAAGAGATATCTTTCGGCTGTTTAAAGAATATTGGTTTATTTTCTTTTAAATTTTTCTTTTCGAGGTTAGCCAAAAAGCAGCTCTATTATGCCTAGGCAGTTAAAAGCTGCAAGAAGCTCTTCTAACTATACGCTTTTAAGCTACTTCTTATGCAGTCCGTACTTTATAAAGCCCCTATCGTTAAGTAGCAAGACAGCTTCCAGAAAGTTGAATATGTAGGTTAAGTTTTTTTTTAAGCCTATTATTCCGTTTAAAATACCTTAATAGAATCTAAAAAAGAGAATTAATCTTTTAAAAGCTTCATTTTTTCTTTAAAATGAGTCTTTATTGAATAGATGTTTGCATAAAGTGCTGCTCAAAAGCGTCCGGTTAGTTACAAAAGCCCCATCCTTAGCTTATACCTTACCAAAATAGAAATTAACCTTTCCCCAAGCTGACTCTCTCCTTAAAAACAAGCTTTTTATTAAGTATATGATTGCATAAAGGGTTGTTCAAGAACGCATTATTAAAAAACAGCTTAGTTTTTTTATAATCTTTTAAAAAGAGGTCTCTTCAAGCGATAGGAGCGTAGCGTATACCAAATGATACTAATTAGGCTAAGAACTGTCCACACGATCAAGCGAGGAACATTGAACCAAGGATAGGGCTTCTGAGGAGGCGTACCCCACCGTGGCCCTGGCGGCCATATAATCCAATCAGGGGCGCCTTGTAAATTAGCTTCTGGTACAAAGCCAAAAACACGGCTATCTGCGCTCATTGCATGATTGTCTCCTAAAGTTAGATAGTATCCTTCAGGAATTTTTAGGCCAAAAGTTTCAATAAAATCTTTATCTAAGGAGCCATCTTCTTTTAAAGGCGCTCCATGGTCCTTAAAAGCAATATAGGGTGCAGCTTTTGGAGCTTTCTCTTCTCGCATCTTCTCATTTTCGTTAAAGTCAAGAAGATAAGGATCTTCTGGCATAAAAATTGGCGCACCTAAGGTGCATAAAGCTCCGTCCCTAAAATAGGCATAACGTGCAGGATATAAAAATTGGTTAGCAGCTGTAGGTTCATAATGAGTGCTCATTTCCATGCCAAGATTGTATAGCAGCTGAACATGAGCAGGATCACGACTATAAATAGGGTGGTTTCTAGGAAGTTCCCAAGCCAGGCTTGCAAGGCCTATTTGATAGGCGATACCATTGTAGAATTCATACGTGCCGTCAGGGATTGTCGGCATTAAAGGGCTATCCTTGGCTACGCTAGAAGAATTGTAGCTATAGCGTGAAGCACGTCCTTCCCGCACCACAAAACGAGCCGTATACATAGTGTTCATTAAGGTATCGATATGGTTTTGAGATAAAGGAATGATTGTGGTAAAAGCACCTACCAGGGGCTTAATACCCAATCGACTTTGCTGGAAAAGCGTTTCCGGGTAATTAAGGCAAGGAGTATGCCGCATTTCTAAATAAAGAAGGCCTGGGCTAACTTCATCTTGATTAAACAACTCTTGATCTACTAGCTGCTGTTGATTTAGAAGACGAGAAAGCGCAAAATTGCGAAACCCCCAAAAATCACTGTAGGTTTTGATCTCCTGATGAGGTATGACAGAAGCCAGGGGCTCATCTTTAATCCATTCCTTGCCATTGTATATTTCACCCATTACCTGATTGGAAGGGAGGATAGTCATACGGCCGATGGATTGGTGCATTTGATTAAAAACGAATTGATTTTTTCTCGGACGCGTTACTAGACCTTCTAGGTAAAAAAAAGGAATATAACTTAAATCTTTTATCCAAGGGCTATTACGTAGCTCGGCCTGATCTTCTTTATTCTTATCCATTCCGTAAATCTTACCGCCATAAAAATAAACTGTATCTCCAGGCTTAGCCATACAGCGTTTAATGTAGCGTTTTTTATAAGGAAAAAGCCATAAGTAGTGAGAGTCAGTATCCGGCAAATCAATATTATCCCCTGAAAAAATTACAATCCCGGTTCTTTGTACAAGAGAAGGATCAAAATAGAGGTGACCTGTCGTAAAAGGGGTGTTAATACCAAAACTTGTTTTGCTAACTAACACGTTATCTTGTTCTCGGAAAGTAGGTCTCATCGAACCTGTCGGTATTTCATAGGCTTCAAATACTAGCTGACGTAAAAGGGTGGCCATCAATAAGGCGATGATGATAACTACGCCAAATTCTCGGAGGTATTCAAATAAGGATTTTTTTAAAGTTACTTGGTTATACGTTTCTAGGATACGTGCTAATTTACTAGCCTCTTCTTTATTTTTTTGAAGAATGGCTTGATCCAAATTCTCTAAAAGGTTTTCTAAGGTAGCTTTTTGCTCTAAAGCTAAGGCCTTATATTTTCTTTTATAGCTTTTACAGCCGGCCACAAGAATGGAGCGGGATTTGCTAAGAGTATAAATTTTCATGGAATCCCTAATTTTTTAAAGATTAGCATCGTAAATAAAACGCTCACCAAAAGCAAATATAAAAATAAGAACACTTCTAAATTTTGCAAACAGCTAGTAAGCCTCCTTTTTTGTATGCTTTTTGTACGCTTTATGCCCTAAAAATGGAGAGCTAGGAGGACTAATTCTGTGGAAATTTTGTTTAGAAGGTGTGTGTAAAAAGTTTCTTATAACGAAAAATGAAACAAAATTTTGGAAAAAATATCAGGCTAAAAAATACAAGAAAAGATAAGTAAGCGCTTAGCTATAAACAAAATAAGAAGAAATCTTAGTGGATTGTTAGCGAGAAAAAAAATTTAAAAATAAAAAGTGGAAAATGCTAAGTTTTTGTTGATAACTTAGCCAGCTTTCCTTAGCGGTCTCTCTTTAGCAGGAGCTCCTCTACCGCGCGCTCCTTTGCCGCTATCAATCATGTGAATTTTGGCTTTCCCAACAATTCCGCTGACTTGTAACCAATAAGGAAAATAAGAAGGATAAAGACCCGCTGTTTGGGGTAAATAGATTTCAATGATTTTACCCGATAGTTCACTCCCATCTTTGGGCCAAAAAGTGCGCCATGCTTCAAAACTTATCCCTGGGATTACCTTTCCTTCGAAAATTAATTTAGGTTGCCAGTAGGGTCTTCTGTCGCTAGCTTGGGAAGGAGGAGGGGGGCCTACTTTCCTTCGTTCTTTGATAGGAATGTTATAGAATTTTAAATTTAATAAAGTGGATAAGAAATTTTCTCCCTCTGGGATTGTATACCATCCATTTTTCGTATAAGAAAAATATTCACCTAGATGCCCCGAAGCAGTATCGATTACATACCGCACCCAAGAGGTATGCCCAGGAGCATTTTGTTCAACCCACTTTTTCCACGAAAATCCCTCTACTTGAATACTTTGGCTAGGAACTGTAATTTCTTCTAAAGAGATTGCATGGGAGGCAAAAGTGTCGATAAGCAAAAAAGTATAAGTTTTATTTTGTAAAGTAACAATATAATCCCCTGGGGTGGCTTTTCTCAATTTATCTTTTAAATAAAGCTCTTGCCCATTTAACTGATAAAAATGGCAGCAAAAGAAGGCGATTAAAAAAATGTAAAAATTTTTATGCATACGCTTCCTAATTGATCAACCTATCCTAGAATATCTTATCTTTCTTTAATTTTTAACGGTAGAATAAAACATCTTAAAATTTGTATGCTAAAGCTGTTTATTTGAAAGCCCGTTAAATGGAGGAAAAATAGGTTTGCAATTGTATAATCAATCTGTTGGCTTATTCACAGATCTATATCAGCTATCTATGTCTTATGGATATTGGAAAGCGGGTTTGGAGCATAAAGAAGCCGTATTTCAACTGTTTTTTCGCCGTGCTCCTTTCCAGGGGGGATTTACTGTTACAGCAGGGCTTGAAGCCGCCATTAATTTTATAGAAAATTTTCATTTTGATTCTAGCGATCTAAGCTATTTAGCAAGCTTAGAAAACCCTGAGGGAACGCCTGCTTTTCCAAATGACTTTCTAGAGTATTTATCTAATATGAAGTTTTCTTGTCATTTAGATGCAATACCAGAAGGGACTATTGTTTTTCCCTATGAGCCTTTATTGCGCATTCAAGGCCCTTTAATTCAATGCCAAATTTTAGAAAGTCCCTTACTAAATTTAATTAATTTTCCTACTTTAATAGCCACTAAGGCTGCTCGAGTGCGTGTTGCTGCGCAAAGTGACCAAGTGTTAGAATTTGGCTTAAGGCGAGCTCAAGGCTTTGATGGCAGCCTTACAGCTAGCCGAGCAGCTTATATAGGGGGATGTAATGCAACTTCCAATGTTTTAGCAGGAAAATTATTTGGTATACCGGTTAAAGGCACTCATTCTCATAGCTGGGTAATGGTATTTGATGATGAATTAGAATCTTTTAAGACTCTTGCCCAAAGTATGCCCGCTAATAGCCTCTTTCTTGTAGATACTTATGATAGCGTTGAAGGAGTAAAAAAAGCTATACAAGTAGGTCAGTGGCTAAAGAGCCAAGGTAAAATCTTTCATGGCATACGCCTAGATTCAGGCGATTTAGCTTATTTAAGTCATACAAGCCGAAAAATGCTAGATGAAGCCGGGTTCCCTCAGGCAGTCATTGTAGCAAGTAATGAATTAGATGAAACCCAGATTAGTGAGCTTAAATATCAAAAAGCTCCCATAGGGGTATGGGGAGTAGGCACCAAATTAGTTACTTCTCACGATTGCCCGGCACTAGATGGCGTTTATAAGTTGTCGGCTTTGCGCGATCCTGAGGGGCCTTGGAAATATAAATTAAAATTATCCGAACAGATGATAAAAATTTCTAATCCTGGGATTTTGCAAGTGCGCCGTTTTCGCAATACAAGTTCTTCTCCTATTGCTGATATGATTTATGATATAAATATGCCTGTGAGCCCTGAACCTTGTCTTATTAACCTTAATGATTCGACCGAACAAATTGTTCTAAAAAAGGAATTGCAAAGTGAAGAGCTGTTAGTCCCTATTTTCCGCCAAGGAAAATGTGTATATCCATTGCCTAATCTAGAGAAAATTCGTGAAAGAACTCTTAAAGAACTCGAAAAGTTTCCTAAAAATTCTAAGCTTTTAAAACACCCTTGTCCTTACCTGGTGGGCATGGAAAAATCTCTACATGCTTACAAAAGCCAAGTAGTTAATCACATACGCCCCCAAATTTGCCCAAGCTCTTTCTTTACTAAAAAGGGTATGAAGGAAGAATAATTTATGACAGCTTTGCTGATTATCGATGTTCAGAACGATTTTTTTCCTCCAGGAGCTTTAGCCATTAAAGATGCTGAAAAGATTCTCCCTAATCTTAATAAGATTATACGCCATCCTTTTGAGGTAATTGTAGCTACAAAAGATTGGCATCCTCTCGGTCATGTGAGCTTTGCCTCTTCCCATGGAAAAGGGGTAGGAGAGGTGATTCATTTAGGTGGCTTAGAGCAAGTTTTATGGCCTATACATTGTGTGCAAGATTCAGTAGGAGCGCAATTTTCTGCAGGCTGGGATTCTCATAGGGTGCAAAAAGTGATTTATAAGGGCACGGATAAAAGAATGGATAGCTATAGTGCTTTTTTTGATAATGGAAGAAGCAAAGCTACAGATTTACATGACTTTTTACAAAGCAAGGGAATTAAAAAGATCTTTTTAGTAGGGTTGGCTACCGAGTATTGTGTGAAATACTCTGCTCTTGATGCTTTAAACTTAAATTATCAGGTATATGTAATTATTGATGCATGTAAACCTGTTATGCCGGCAGCTGAAGAAAGACACTTAAATGAAATTCTGCAAGCGGGCGGCTCTCTTATTGAGGCAAAAGAGGTTATTAAAAGTTTAACCTTGAGCTATCAGAAATAAGTAATAAAACATTAATTAAAGACTGCAAGCATCCGTGATTAAAGCGGAAAAGGATAATTACTAATATTTTATAAAGCACTCTACCTATCGATTGATTTTTTTCTAATAATTAAATATATTAAATCTTATTATTAAAAGTTTCTAGCTAAATTTATAGGTTGAGGGAGTATGACTATAGAAAATATGACAGGTTCTACATTTAGCAGTTGGTTTCATTCCCATCCTCTCGATAGCCTTATGAATAAAATCTCTAAATGGGAGAAGAAGGGGGCAGCTGGAAGAGCGCGAGTTGCTAATTTGGGGGTGCTTGCGCTAGATCTCCAAGGAGTTTTTTGTAATACTTTACGGTTCCCTCTGATAGCTCTCATCTTACCTGCTTCCTCTATGGTATCCACCGGAGCCTCTCTTGCACGGAGAGTAATATCTTTAACAAGGGTAGATCGCCCAGCTGCTACATTTCGACGCAAATGTATGCAAGTTTTACCTATTGTTGTGTCTCATTGTCCCACTTCTAAAGACCTAGGAAAAAGCATTCTAAAGATAGTTAATTATAGCCTGGGCTTTTTTTCTTCTTTGATTGTAGGTTTTATTTCGGTTAAGGCCAATCTATGGATTCATCATCAGTTAGGCTTGATTTGTAATCCAGAGCTTGCAAAGCAAAAGCGCAAAAGTAAAGCTATCATGCATCTAAAAAAGATAGAATGTACAAAGCCTTATAGAAAAAGAATTAGGAAAAGGATTGATGAGCATACGGAAGAGAAGCTAAGAGAGTATTTATTAGCTCCTTCATCCGCTATAAAAGAGGGGCTACTAGGTAAAAGTCGGCTATGCTTAGCTATCGAGGAAGCTACAAAAAAGAAACGTGAAGAAGCTAAAATTAATTACGAAAAGCAACGGGGTCGAGCGTTAGGTTCAGCTGAATGGGATTTAATTAAAGCTAAATATTGGAAGAACTTAACCGATCCGTTCGTATTTAAAAAGGAATTAGAGCCAGATTTTCACCCATTTTTAACTTACTACTTTAATTGGAGAAGTGAGGGGATAGTAAAAAATCAACCTTTCGCTTTTAAGTCCCTTAGCCTTTATCACGCTTATATGGCTTGCTATTATCGCTGGAATCTTACCCCTGAAGAAGTTAGTCAAACTATAAGCTCAATTATTTTACCTCGAGAGAAGAAAAAGGCTAGAATAGAAGCCACCCGAGACACTTACTATGCTTTGTATTTTCATACCGTCTTGAAAGAGCAGAAGTGTATTGATTATGATCAAAGAATTGAGAAAGCTTTACAAGCAAAAGCAAAAGAGCTACGGAAAATTTTATCTGCAGGCGAAATTGAGGCAATAGACCAAGAAATAAAAGCATTTATTAAAGCACAAGAGACGCTTCTAGAGGCGGCCCGTGTTAATCAGAATTTATCCATGGCTAAGATTCACTACATTATCGAGAATCAAGCTTACGAGTTTAATGAGGCTGCGCGCAAAGAATTGGAAGATTTTGCTTTGCAGGTAAGCCATCATCTTAAGCAAAGAATGATTGCTGCAACTGCAGAAGTAGTAAAGCGTCTGAGAAGGGCGAAAGATCGAAAAGATTTTTCTTCCATTGAGCATTTTTCTAAATTAAAAGATATAGTTACAAGGCAATTAAACCGTCTATTCACCAGCTCTTCTTTTAAAAACACAGCGTATGACCTAAAGAACGATAAAACAATCGACCAGGCGATTATGGAGTCAGCAAAAAATGCTGTAGAGTGCCAGGTTGAAAGTAGATTAGCTCAAAGTAATGCCCAGTCACTATCTAGTCAAGATAGAGAGATATTAAAAAAACATCATGAGAAAATTGAAGTTCCTAGACTTTATGAGCAGCTATGGTTAAGGAAGTATAATAAAAATTTTTCCCTCTTAGAAAATAGACGTGGACAAGCTTTTCATAAAATTATGAAAAGGATGCAGGAAAGGTCAGATGGTAAAAGGGTAATATTTAAACAGTGGATAAAAAGAGTAGACTTACCTGAAGGTCACGAAAGCAATTTGCCTATAGATAACAAAGCCATTCGACCTGATAAAAACACTGCAGATGTTACTATTATTATACCTAAGAACAAAGATATAAATTCTGCTCAGATAATTTTCAAGGGCCATGAGCGTATGAGGAATGCTAATGCTGAGTATATGGATGGACGTCTTTCAACCACAGAGTTTACATTTAAAGAGCTAGAAAAACTAGTAAGACAAAGTAAAAAAGTCTTTAAAAAGGTAGCTGCTAGATACAGGTTTAATAAGACACGCATTAGAGAGACATACCTTGGGGTGAATGGGATTAATTATCAAGAAGAGCACTATCAAGCTATGCATCTTAAGCAGCAATTTGAGGAGCATAAGCTTTGGGAGGTTTTTGGTACTTTAAGTGAAAAAGAGGCTGAAAGAGAAGGAGAAGTTATGAGGTTGGAAGCACTCTTGGAAGAAGCCAAGCTAAAAGTTAATAAGTATAAAGGAAAGTATCTTGACGTTGCTAGCCAAAATGATAGGCATCAAATTCAAATTAATTTGAAAGAGTAGAGGCTTATCACTTATTTAATAGAAAAGAGGGCTAAAAAAGAAAAAACAGTCAGAAATTTTAAACGGTTACAGGTAAGCCTAGCTTTAGATGTGATTATGTGGGCCTCTGCAAAGCCAAAAATGCTTGTAAATAGCTGTTTTCTCTATTTACTGCACTTTCTGCTTTACATTATCTTTTGTGGATTAAGAGTTTAAGCAGCTCTGACGTCTATGATCGCTTATCAAAAATTACTAAAGTAAATAATGGCGTTTAAACAAGCTCTGTTTAGCTGACCTAAAAAAGTATTATCTTTTAAAAGCTGATTTTTTTATCAAAACATGAATTTTATTGAGCATATGTTTGCATAAAGAGCGGCTCAAAAGCATATAAATTAGCTTGCAAGTCTTGCAGAAGAGATAAAAGAAAAAGCTGTTAGCTCTAAGGCAAGGCTGCCCTATTGCCAGCGATTAGACTGTTCTACTCATTTGCAGAAAAGTAATTTGAAAAGATGAAAAATATAATATATATATGGTCCTTAGAGAATAGATAGCCCATGCGGTTGGGATGCTTAGAAGAAAAGAATAATTTACTTTATTCTAGTTAAGCTCCTTTATTCTCAAAGAAAATCTATTCCTAGCAGCCTACAGCTTTCTTGTGAAATATAAGGCCTCCTGTTAAGCCTTTATTTTTAGCTTTATCTTTCAATTGTTCATTCCTTTCTTATTTTTATTAGAACTTGCCCTTCATTTTTCTCCATGCTATAAAATGCTTAATAAAAACGGAAAGGCGAGTATGTATAAAATTTTTTTATGGGCAGTGATTGGAATAATATCTGGTACAGCTCATCTTCATCTTCTTGCAGAAGAAAAGGCAGATAAAAAAGAGGAAGGATCCATAACCCTTTGCCTTAAAGAAATAATTTCTGAGACTAAACATCAAATACTAATTAATAATATAGAAATACCTTATAAAGCAATTGCTGGTAATATCCTGCTTAGAAATGATCAATCGAAGCCAAAAGCTAGTATTTCTTATATTGCTTATTTTAAAGAAGAGGTTTTAGAACCAGCTGCACGTCCTCTTATTTTTTGTTTTAATGGAGGCCCAGGATCTTCGTCTATATGGTTACATGTAGGTGTTTTTGGACCTCGCCGTGTCCATCTAAGCGATGAAGGAGAGGGGCTTTTTCCTTATCAAGTGATTGATAATCCTCATTCTCTCTTAGATTTAGCTGATCTGGTATTTATTGATCCAATCTCTACAGGCTACAGCCGTGTGGCCTCCGGAGAAGATGCCAAACAATTTCATGGGGTGGACGAAGATATTGAGTCACTGGGTGAGTTCGTCCGTCAATTTATTACCCAGTATGAAAGATGGAATTCTCCCAAGCTGTTAGCAGGCGAAAGCTATGGAACGACGCGTGCAGCAGGGCTAGCAGGTTATTTGCATGATGAGCTAAATATTTATCTAAATGGGATGATTCTTATCTCCTCTGTATTAAACTTTCAAACACTTAATGATTATAATGAAGGTAATGATCTTCCTTACCCTCTTTATTTACCTACTTATACAGCTACCGCCTGGTACCATAAAAAGCTAGGGGAAAATTTACAAGGAGACTTAGGCAAAACATTAGAAATTGTTAAGGACTTTGCTTTAACAGATTATACATCTGCTTTAATGAAAGGAGATAGTTTAAGTGCCCATGAATATGCTAAGATTGTAGCCCAATTGGCTGACTATACAGGACTATCACCTGAATTTATCAAAAAAGCTAATTTGCGGATTAGCCCGCAACGTTTTTCCAAAGAACTATTAAGAGCTCAAGGTTTGATTGTAGGGCGTTTTGATTCTCGCTTTAAAGGAGAAGCCTTAAATCCATGTAACGATTATCCTAGCTATGATCCGAGCTTTGATGCAATTGCAGGAACTTTTACAGCTGCCTTCAATCAGTACATTAGAAAAGAGCTCAAGATCAAAAATGACCAAGAATATAAGATTTTAGCAAATCTTCACTCAACTTGGAATTATAGTAAATATACCAATCAATTTTTAAATATGTCAACTGCGTTGCGTAACGTAATGACCCAAAATAAAGCTTTAAAAGTGTTTGTAGGAAGCGGTTACTACGACTTAGCTACCCCCTTTTTTGCTACTGACTATACTTTTAATCATCTACGGCCTGCCTCGGACTTACGGAGTCGGGCCAATATACATTATTACCCGGCAGGGCATATGATGTATGTGCAAAAATCTTCTTTGATTAAAATGAAGGAGGATATAAGCCGATGGATGAAAAAATTATAGCTTTATTACAAAAACTAAGGGAAGCATGATTATTTTATTACCATCTTGCATAGGTGTTTCGCCTAACTCATAAGAGGAAAAAGCTTTTTTATTTCAGGGCGTTAGAGCTTTTTGCGTGCTAGTTTAGGAGCTTTATTGCAGAGATTATCCTCGTAAGAGTTTTTATATCTTACTTTTACTCTAAGATAAAGCAGCTTTCTCAACTACAAGTGTCTAGTTTAGAAAACAGCTAGCTTGCTTCCGTTCCTGCAGAGATAAGACAATTTCCTGAAAGGTTAAATCTTTTTTTAGAAGAAAATCTTCTGCGTTGGTTGTATCTTAAGGAAAGTCTATTAAGCTGAAAAATTTGCCCTATCTCTGGGGGAATATTGGTAAGATGTTTATTATCTGAGTTAAGGCATTGCAGCTTCGATAGCTGTCCAATCTCTGTAGGAACGGAGGTGAGCTGATTGTTCTGCAAGAAGAGCAATTGCAGTTGCGATAGCTGGCTTATTTCTATAGAAAGAATGGTAAACGTGTGCCATGAGCACATTATAGATGTGCGTAACTATATGAAAGATGGGGGAAAATGGCTCCTCGAAGTCGCTTTGCAGGAAGAGATTTCAAACCACCTTAAGCTGCTTTGGTCAAAAGCTAAGGTAGTGAGCGTTAAGGAAAAGGTATGATAAACATATCAGGTGAGGGCTAAGGAGACGAACGAAAGTGAACTATTGACCCAAGTGTCGAAAGCTTTCTCAATGACGTCAAAACTGGGGGCTGCGTACTCTTCCAAGATAAATTTAGGGGAAACCTGTTTACTGCCTAAATGGCGTCCGGCATAAAGATAGCGTGAACTTAGTCTAGGCTTTTATATGGAACGTGGGAACCTCATAGATGATGTTAAGAGAAAACCATATAGTGAAGAACACAAAGTGGGAAATATCGAAGCATGTATGAGGGGCAGATCAACTCGTAGTAGTGAGGAAGTTTTTGTAATGAAGAGGGAGCGAAGGGGTTGAACTGTTCAATCCAACTCAATAAGTCAAGTAGAAATACGAGGAACTTATGGGGATGGAGAAAAGGCTGGAAAGCTTGAAGAACAATAGGAGCCGTATGAAGCGAGAGTTTCACGTACGTGTCTATGGGAGCCTAAGGGGGGGAAGTCCCCTTGGGCGACCCGATTAGCTGCTATTTAAATGAAGGTGTTTAACCTGAGATAGCTAATCTATTTCTATAGGAAGGATGGTTAGCAGGTTGCCACTTAAGTGGAGCTTTTGCAGCTTGGATAGCTAACCTATTCCTACAGGAAGGCTGGTGAGCTGGTTTTGATTTAAGTGCGGATTACTTGTTTAAAGATAAGATGGCTAAAAGTTTTTTTATTTCATTTTTGCCCACCCCAATTTAAAAAGTACTTACTATTCTACAATTGAAAACGCTGCCTTATTTTTTCTGCAATATCATTCAAAGGATTTTCCTCTAATTCAAGCTTGTACATCCGCCATAACTGCCCAATTTCTATGGGCAGAGCAGTGAGCTGGTTTCGATTTAAGGAAAGCGTTTGCAGTTGAGATAACTGGCATATTTCTGCAGGAAGGTAGGTAAGCTGGTTTTGATCTAAGTAAAGCTCTTGCAGCTGAGACAGCCGCCCGATTTCTGCAGGAAGGCTGGTGAGCTGGTTTTGATCTAATTGAAGCCATTCTAGCTGAGACAGCTGCCCGATTTCTGCAGGCAGAGCGGAGAGCTGGTTCTGATTTAAGTCAAGCGTTTGCAGCTGAGACAATTGACCTATTCCTGCAGGCAGGCTAGTGAGCTGGTTTTGATCTAAGTAAAGCCCTTGCAGTTTAGACAATTGCCCGATTTCTACAGGCAGGCTGGTGAGCTGGTTTTGATTTAAGTAAAGCTCTTGCAGCTGAGACAGCTGTCCAATTTCTGCAGGCAGAGCGGTGAGTTGGTTTTCTCCTAAGTCAAGCGTTTGCAGCTGAGATAACTGGCCTATTTCTGGGGGTAAATAAGTCAAGCCTACTTTATATAAATCTAAAGCCGTGATGTTTCCACAATTTTCTGCAATCCAATCTCTAAGAAGCTCTCCTTTTTTTTCTAGAGGCAAGTGCTTAATTTCTTCTCGGCTCAAGTATTCTTCCCCACCAGGAAGTTTTTTCCAAAGTAAAAGGCGATTAATATTTAAGAGATAAGAAGAGTAATTAGCCAGCGTTAAGCCTCTTTTTTCTTCTGTTTTCCATTTAAATTCCAAAGGAGAAAGAGATTTAGCTAAGGTAAAAACTTCCTTAAAAACTTGATAAACTTTTTCAGTAGAGGTAAGCCCAGGATTGAGTTGATAAACTTTAGCTAACATAAGAGTTCGCTGGGTGGTGGCATTCTTCTTGGGGAAATGAAGCTGTGCTATTTTTTTATAAAGAGAAGGCATCGCTTCAGAATCTAGCAGATGATGCCATCTTTTACAGACGCTAAATAAGGAAGGAACTACGCAAGCCTCTAAGATAGGGAGCAGCAATTCATTAGGCAAGCTTTCAATAGATGTCGATGAGATAGGATGCATTTTATTTCCTTTGGTAGGGATAATTTTTCAACATTTCCATTTTTAAAAACAATATAAAAATTAAAAAAGCAAGTCAAACGAATTCGAATCCTTATCAAGGGTAAAAAACCTCAAAGATGATCTACCAGCGCTTTTTTTTTCAGATAGATTCAAGGAAAGATTGGAGATCTTCCAAGCATTCAGGAGCAGCCACAGGTTTTGGCGATTAAGTGACGCGGCAATTTTAGTTTGGCTAAAAGAATGAGATTGATTCTTTGCCATATTTGAGAAAACGGCTCTTTTTGGTGCTTTGTTGTAATTCTTCTACCGTAGGATGGAATACAATACGCCTAGCTTCTTCCTGTCAAGAAAGGTTGTTCTCCCAGCCATAGCAATCTGCAGAAAAAAGAGAAAAACTTCTTGCATTATAAATGTGTAGGTTAGCTTAAGCTCACTTAGTTGCCGGAAGAAAAGCTGATTACTTGTTTAAAGATAAGATGGCTAAAAGTTTCTTATTTCATTTTAGCTCACCTCAACTTAAAAAGTATTTAAAGCCATTTTACAATTGAAAACGCTGCCTTATTTTTTCGGCGATATCTTTCAAAGGATTTTCCGCTAATTCAAGCTTGGTAAGCTCAGACAGCCGCCCGATTTCGGCAGGCAGAGCGGTGAGCTGGTTTTGATTTAGTTCAAGCGCTTGCAGCTGAGACAATTGATCTATTTCTGCAGGGAAGGCTGGTGAGCTGGTTTTGATTTAAGTAAAGCCGTGTCAGCTGTGACAGTTGCCCGATTTCTACAGGCAGAGCGGTGAGCTGGTTTTGATTTAATTCAAGCTTTACCAGCTCAGACAGCTGCCCAATTTCTTCAGGCAGGCAGGTGAGTTGGTTTTGATTTAAGTCAAGCCATTGTAGCTCAGACAGCTGCCCGATTTCTATAGACAGAGCGGTGAGCTGGTTTTGATTTAAGTTAAGCGCTTGCAGCTGAGACAATTGACCGATTTCTGTAGGCAGACTGGTGAGCTGGTTTTGATTTAGTTCAAGCGCTTGCAGCTGAGACAATTGCCCAATTTCTGCAGGCAGAGCGATGAGCTGGTTTTGATTTAAGTGAAGCCATCGCAGCTTAGACAGCTGCCCGATTTCTGCAGGCAGAGCGGTGAGCTGGTTTTGATTTAAGTTAAGCGCTTGCAGCTGAGACAATTGACCGATTTCTGCAGGCAGAGCGGTGAGCTGGTTTTGATGTAAGTGAAGCCCTTGCAGCTGAGACAGCTGCCCGATTTCTGCAGGCAGAGCGGTGAGCTGGTTTTGATTTAATTCAAGCTTTTGCAGCTGAGATAACTGGCCTATTTCTGGGGGTAAATAAGTCAAGCCTATTCCAGATAAATCTAAATCCGTGAAGTTTTTACAATTTTCTTCAATCCAACCTCTAAGAAGCTCTCCTTTTTTTCCTAGAGGCAAGTGCTTAATTTCTTTTCGGCTCAAGTATTTCTTCCCACCAGGAAGTTTTTTCCAAAGTAAAAGGCGATTAATATTTACAAGATAGGAAGAGTAGTTAGCCAGAGTAAGATACTTCTTTTCTTCTATTTGCACTTTAAATTCTAAAGCTGAAAAAGACTTGGCTAAAGTAAAGATTCGCCTAAAGATTGCATTTACCTTTGCGGCCTCAGAAAGCTTTTCTTTTAGCTTATAAATTCTATCTACAATAAGAGCCTGCTCCTTAACATTTCCTTGAGGAACATGCGCTTTACCTATTTGCTTATAAAGAGAAGGCATCACTGCAGAAGCCAGCAGATGGTGCCATCTTTTACAGACGCTAAATAAGGGAGGAACTACGCAAGCCTCTAAGATAGGGAGCAGCAATTCATTGGGCAAGCTTTCAATAGATGCCGAAGAGATAGGATGCATTTTATTTCCTTTGTTAGTGATGACCTTTTATTAATTTTTATTTTTAAAGGCAATATAAAAAAATTAAA
>NZ_JSDQ01000042.1:0-3047 GCF_000813665.1 Neochlamydia sp. EPS4
TGAAAAACAACTCACAGATAATCTACCCGCGCTTTTTTTCAGATAGATTCAAGGAAAGAGGAGAGGCCTTCCAAGCATTCAGGAGCAGCCACAGGTTTTTGCGACTAAGTGACACGGCAATTTTAGTTTGGCCAAAAGAGTGAAATTAATTCTTTGCCTTATTTGAGAAAAACAGCTCCTTTTGGCGCAATGTTTTAATTCTTCTAACGAATGATGGAATACACTATACCAGTTTCTTCCCGTCAAGAAAAATTGTCCTCTCAGCCATAGCAATCTGCAGAAAAAGAGAGAAGCTTCTTGCCGTTATAAATCTGTAGGCTAGTTTAAGCTTGCTTAGTTGCGGGAAGGAAAGCGGATTACTTGTTTAAAGATAAGATGGTTAAAATTTTTTATTTCTTTTATCACATCCCAGCTTAAAAAGTACTTAAGCCATTTTACAATTGAAAACGCTGCCTTATTTTTTCGGCGATATCTTTCAAAGGATTTTCCGCTAATTCAAGCTTGGTAAGCTCAGGCAGCCGCCCAATTTCTATAGGCAGAGCGGTGAGCTGGTTTTGATTTAAGTAAAGCTCTTGCAGCTTAGACAGCCGCCCAATTTCTGTAGGCAGAGCGGCAAGCTGGTTTTGATTTAATTCAAGGGCTTGGAGCTCAGACAGCTGCCCGATTTCTGCAGGCAGAGCGGTGAGCTGGTTTTGATTTAATTCAAGCGTTTGCAGCTGAGATAAATGCCCTATCTCATTAGGAAGATTGGCAAGCTGGTTGTTGTTTAAGCCGAGCCCCCGCAGCTGTGATAGCTGCCATAGCTCTGCAGGCAGAGCGGTGAGCTGGTTCTGGCTTAAATCAAGCCCTAGCAGCTGAGACAATTGGCCGATTTTTATAGGCAGAGCGGTGAGCTGGTTTTGATTTAAGTAAAGCCCTTGCAGCTGAGACAATTGCCCGATTTCTGTAGGCAGAGCGGTGAGCTGGTTTTGATTTAATTCAAGCTCTTGGAGCTCAGACAGCTGCCCGATTTCTGCAGGCAGACTGGCGAGCTGGTTTTGATTTAAGTAAAGATATTGCAGCTGAGACAATTGACCGATTTCTGCAGGCAGAGCGGTGAGCTGGTTTTGGCTTAATTGAAGCCATTGTAGCTGAGGCAGTTGCCAAATTTCTGCAGGCAGGCTGGTGAGCTGGTTTTGGCTTAAGTTAAGCTCTTGCAGCTGAGACAATAGATCTATTTCTGCAGGCAGAGCGGTGAGCTGGTTTTGATTTAAGTGAAGCGCTCGTAGTTGAGACAACTGGCCGATTTCTGCAGGCAGAGCGGTGAGCTGGCTTTGGCTTAAGTAAAGCTGTGTCAGCTGAGGTAGCTGACAAATTTCTGTAGGCAGACTGGTGAGCTGGCTTTGATTTAAGTAAAGCACTCGTAGTTGAGACAGCTGGCCGATTTCTGCAGGCAGAGCGGTGAGCTGGTTTCGGCTTAAGTCAAGCGTTTGCAGCTCAGACAATTGACCTGTTTCTGTAGACAGAGCGGTGAGCTGATTGTTACTTAAGCCAAGGTCTCGTAGCTGAGACAATTGACCTATTTTTGCAGGCAGAGCGGTGAGCTGGTTTTGATTTAAGTAAAGATATTGCAGCTGAGACAATTGACCTATTTCTGCAGGCAGAGCGGTGAGCTGGTTTTGATTTAAGTCAAGCACTAGTAGTTGAGACAGCTGCCCGATTTCTGCAGGCAGAGTGGTGAGCTGGTTGTTGCTTAAGTAAAGCCATTGCAGCTGAGATAGCTGCCCTATTTCTGCAGGAAGGCTGGTGAGCTGGTTTTCTCTTAAGTTAAGCATTTGCAGTTGAGGCAATTGGCCTATTTCTGAGGGTAAATAAGTCAAGCCTGCTCCAGATAAATTTAGCGAAGCTAAGTTTTTACAATTTTCTTCAATCCAATTTCTAAAAAGCTCTCCTTTTTTCTCTAGAGGCAAGTGCTTAATTTTTTCTCGGCTCAAGTATTTTTTCCCACCCGGAAGTCTTTCCCAAAGTAAAAGGCGATTTATATTTAAGAGATAAGAAGAGTAATTGGCCAGCGTTAAGCCTCTTTTTTCTTCTGTTTTCTCTTTAAATTCCAAAGGAGAAATAGATTTAACTAATGTAAAAACTTGTTTAAAAGATAGATAAACTTTTTCAGTAGGGGTAGGTACATGATTGAGTTGATAAACTCTAGCTAACTTAAGAGTTTGCTGGGTAGTGGCATCTCCCCTTGGGAAATGAAGCTGGGCTATTTTTTTATAAAGAGAAGGCATGGCTTCAGAGGCCAGCAGATGATGCCATCTTTTACAGACGCTAAATAAGGAAGGAACTACGCAAGCCTCTAAGATAGGGAGTAGCAATTCATTGGGCAAGCTTTCAATAGATGTCGAGGCGATAGGATGCATTTTATTTCCTTGAGCAGTGATGAACTTTTATCATTTTTATTTTTAAAGACAATATAAAAATTAAAAAAGCAAGTCAAACGAATTCGTGCTCTTATCAATGAAAAACAACTCACAAATGATCTACCTCGTTTTTTTCAGATAGATTCAAGGAAAGGGGGGACACCTTCCAAGCATTTAGGAACAGCCCAAGGCTTTGGAGATTCAGTAACGCGGCAATTTTAGTTTGGCTAAAAGAATGAGATTGATTCTTTGCCTTATTTGAGAAAAATCGCTCTTTTTGGCGCAATGTTATAATTCTTCTATTGAATGATGAAATACAATACGCCTAGCTTTTTCCTGTCAAGAAAGGTTGTTCTCCTAGCCTAGCAATCTGCAGAAAAAGAGAGAAGCTCCTTGTCATTATAAATGTGTAGGCTAGTTTAAGCTTGCTTAGTTGCGGGAAGGAAAGCGGATTACTTGTTTAAAGATAAGATGGTTAAAATTTTTTATTTCTTTTATCACATCCCAGCTTAAAAAGTACTTAAGCCATTCTACAATTGAAAACACTGCCTTATTTTTTCTGCAATATCCTTCAAAGGATTTTCCGCTAATTCAAGCTTGGTAAGCTGAGACATTTGTTCGATTTCTGCAGGAAGGCTGGTGAGCTGG
>NZ_JSDQ01000043.1:0-1566 GCF_000813665.1 Neochlamydia sp. EPS4
TAGCTGTCCGATTTCTACAGGCAGGCTGGTGAGCTGGTTTTGATTTAATTCAAGCGTTTGCAGCTGAGACAGTAGCCCGACTTCTATAGGCAGAGCGGTGAGCTGGTTTTTGCTTAAGTAAAGCCATTGCAGCTTAGACAGCTGTCCGATTTCTACAGGTAGGCTGGTGATCTGGTTTTTGCTTAAGTTAAGCCCTTGCAGCTGAGACAATTGACCTGTTTCTGCAGGCAGAGTGGCGAGCTGGTTTTGATTTAAGGAAAGCAATTGTAGCTGAGACAGCTGCCCGATTTCTACAGGCAGACTGGTGAGCTGGTTTTGATTTAATTCCAGCCTTTGCAGCTGAGACAATTGCCCGATTTCTGCAGGCAGAGCGGTGAGCTGGTTTTGATTTAAAAGAAGATATTGCAGCTGAGACAATTGACCTATTTCTGTAGGCAGAACGGTGAGCTGGTTTTGATCTAAGTAAAGCAATTGCAGCTGAGACAACTGCCCAGTTTCTGCAGGAAGATTGGTAAGCTGGTTTTGATTTAAGTAAAGCTCTTGCAGCTGAGACAATTGGCCTATTTCTGCGGGCAGAGTGGTGAGCTGGTTTTGGTCTAAGTAAAGCTCTTTCAGCTGCGATAGCTGTCCTATCTCTGCAGGAAGGTCAGTAAGCTGGTTTTGGCTTAAATCAAGCTCTTGTAGCTGAGACAACTGCCAGATTTCTGTAGGCAGAACGGTGAACTGGTTTTCTCTTAAGCTAAGCTCTTGCAGCTGAGATAACTGCCAGAGTTCTCCAGGAAGGCTGGTAAGTTGGTTTTGAGTTAAGTAAAGCGCTTGCAGCTGAGACAATTGCCCAATCTCTATAGGTAGAGCGGTGAGCTGGTTTTGGCTTAAGTAAAGCCCTTGTAGTTGAAACAGTTGCCCGATTTCTTCAGGCAGGCTGGTGAGCTGGTTTTGATTTAAGTAAAGCCATTGCAGCTGAGACAGCTGCTCGATTCTTGCAGGAAGACTAGTGAGCTGGTTTTGGCTTAAGTAAAGCCCTTGTAGTTGAAACAGTTGCCCGATTTCTGCAGGCAGAGCGGTGAGCTGGTTTTGATTTAAGTAAAGCTTTTGCAGCTTAGACAGCTGCCCGATTTCTGCAGGCAGAGCGGTGAGCTGGTTTTGATTTAAGTGAAGCTCTTGCAGCTGAGATAACTGGCCTATTTCTGGGGGTAAGTAAGTCAAGCCTGCTTTAGATAAATCTAAAGCCATGATGTTTTTACAATTTTCTTCAATCCAATCTCTAAGAAACTCTCCTTTTTTTTCTAGAGGCAAGAGCTTAATTTCTTCTCGGCTCAAGTATTCTTCCCCACCAGGAAGTTTTTTCAAAAGTAAAAGACGATTGATATTTAAGAGATAAGAAGAGTAATTAGCCAGAGTAAGGCACCTCTTTTCTTCTATTTGCACTTTAAATTCTAAAGTTGAAAGAGACTTGGCTAAAGTAAAGATTTGCCTAAAAATTGCATTTACCTTTGCTGTTTTAGAAAGCTTTTCTTCCAGCTTATAAATCCTATCTACAATAAGAGCCTGCTCCTTAACATTTTC
>NZ_JSDQ01000044.1:0-30460 GCF_000813665.1 Neochlamydia sp. EPS4
TTGAGGAACATGCACTTTACCTATTTGCTTATAAAGAGGGGGCATGACTTCAGTAGCCAGCAGATGATGCCATCTTTTACAGACGCCAAATAAGGAAGGAACTACGCAAGCCTCTAAGATAGGGAGTAACAATTCATTGGGCAAGCTTTCAATAGATGTGGATGAGATAGGATGCATTTTATTTCCTTCGGTAGAGATGACCTTTTATTAATTTTATTTTTTAAAGACAAAATATAAAAATTAAAAAAGCAAGTCAAACGAATTCGTATCCTTATCCATGGAAAAACAACTCACAGATGATCTTTCACTCTTTTTTTCAGATAGATTCAAGCAGTTGAAGCTTGCTTAGTTGCGAAAAGGAAAGCGGATTACTTGTTTAAAGATAAGATGGCTAAAAGTTTTTTTATTTCATTTTAGCTCATCCCAATTTAAAAATTACTTATGGTTATTCTACAATGGAAAACGCTGCCTTATTTTTTCTGGAATATCTTTCAAAGGATTTTCCGCTAATTCAAGCCCATGCAGCTGAGACAATTGCCCGATTTCTGCAGGCAGGCTAGTGAGCTGGTTTTGATTTAAGTAAAGCCCTTGTAGCTGAGGCAGTTGCCCGATTTCTCCAGGCAGACTGGTGAGTTGGTTTTGGCTTAAATCAAGCCATTGCAGCTGAAGCAGCCGCCCTATTTCTGCAGGCAGAGCGGCGAGCTGGTTTTGATTTAAGTAAAGCCCTTGTAGCTGAGGCAGTTGCCCGATTTCTGCAGGCAGAACGGTGAGCTGGTTTTGATTTAATTCAAGCACTTTCAGTTGAGACAGCCGCCCAATTTCTATAGGCAAAGCGGTGAGCTGGTTTTGATTTAAGTAAAGCACTAGCAGCTGAGGCAACTGCCCAATTTCTGCAGGCAGACTGGTGAGCTGGTTTTGATTTAATTCAAGCACTTGCAGCTGAGACAGCTGCCCGATTTCTGCAGGCAGAGCGGTGAGCTGGTTTTGATTTAATTCAAGTCTTTGCAGCTGAGGCAGCTGCCCAATTTCTGTAGGCAGTAAGATGAGCTGGCTTTGATTTAAGTAAAGCTCTCGCAGCTGAGACAGTTGCCTGATTTCTGCAGGCAGGCTGGTGAGTTGGCTTTGATTTAAGTAAAGCTTTTGCAGCTGAGACAGCTGCCCAATTTCTGGGGGTAAATAAGTCAAACCTACTCCAGTTAATCCTAAAGCCGTGATGTTTTTACAATTTTCTTCAATCCAATCTCTAAGAAGCTCTCCTTTTTTTTCTAGAGGCAAGTGCTTAATTTCTTCTCGGCTCAAGTATTCTTCCCCACCAGGAAGTCTTTTCCAAAGTAAAAGGCGATTAATATTTAAGAGATAAGAAGAGTAATTAGCCAGCGTTAAGCCTCTTTTTTCTTCTGTTTTCCCTTTAAATTCCAAAGGAGAAATAGATTTAGCTAAGGTAAAAACTTGTTTAAAAACTTGATAAACTTTTTCAGTAGAGGTAAGTACAGGATTGAGTTGATAAACTCTAGCTAACATAAGAGCTTGCTGGGTAGTGGCATTCCCTCCGGGGAAATGAAGC
This sequence comes from Neochlamydia sp. EPS4, assembly GCF_000813665.1. Classification (NCBI taxonomy): domain Bacteria; kingdom Pseudomonadati; phylum Chlamydiota; class Chlamydiia; order Parachlamydiales; family Parachlamydiaceae; genus Neochlamydia; species Neochlamydia sp. EPS4. The sequence goes on from NZ_JSDQ01000044.1 coordinate 1,565, forward strand.
TGGGCTATTTTTTTATAAAGAGAAGTCATCACTTCAGAAGCCAGCAGATGATGCCATCTTTTACAGATGCCAAATAAGGAAGGAACTGCGCAGGCCTCTAGGATAGGGAGCAGCAATTCATTGGGCAAGCTTTCAATAGAGGCCGAAGAGAGAGGATGCATTTTATTTCCTTGGGTAGTAATGACTATTTATCATTTTATTTATTAAAGGCAATATAAAAAAATTAAAAAAGCAAGTCAAACCAATTCGTATCCTTATCACCAGGGGAGCAAAGGCTAACTTGTCAGGCAAAGAGCAAGCTACTGTGCCTTGTAGGCGATAGCTAGATATAGAAGGTTTTTGCTCAGCTTTGGGCCGACCAGATGTAGTATACTTTTGAGTTGCAATAAAGTGAGGTCCTATAATCTGTATATATTGTAACAGTTCAGATACCCCTTTTTTTATTCAGGAACGTTTGAATGGAATAGAAGTTAGGTAATGGCTTCTTGCAAGTTGGCCTGTCGATCTATGGCTAATAGACGAGGGCTGCCTCGGATGGCATCTGCCAAGGCATCCCAGACATCCCAGCCTTGTTTGCGTGCCGTAGAAATGTAGCTGCGGATGCGGCAAAAAATCTGCCCTCCTTTAGGCTTACGGAAACAACCCGATATCTTTTGCTTTAACTTAACCATACGAATGTCTTGTTCGCCTTGGTTATTGGTAAAGGGTACGGCAAAATCGTACATGAACCGCAACACGCACTCTCGCTTTTCTTTTAGACGGTCCAGAAGGTTTTTACCTTCCCGTTGCCTTTGCTTACCTCTTTTACTTTTTGGCAATGGAGGCAGGCTAGAATGATAGGTAAGCCCATCAATAATTTTCTGTTTATAAGCCTGCTCAATGTCTTGTAAAAGCTTTGGAGGTAGAGCTTCTTGATTTACATGTTTTTCTACTTCTTGCTGGGCAAAAAGCAGTAATTCTTTCATTTGTTTTGCCCACATTTCCTGCTTTTCCTCATGCATAAACGTCAATTCTCTCAAATGATACGCATTGCACAATCCATGCAACATTTGTTCATAAGAAAAGTAAGGAAACCAATGGTCATGAATGGCTATACTTTTAAATTGAGGTAAAATGTTTGCCTCATCCATGGCTTGTTGCCCGCGCTTAGCATGCAGGGTGTATAAAGTAGCCCTTGGTGAAGAGGCTACGTGCACCCACGATAGTTTTTTTTCACAGCGGATGCCTGTCTCATCAAAGTGTAAAACGCGTGTGGCTAGCAAGTATGTTTTCAGATTATTTTCAAAGGTTTCAAGTTTCTCAAAGAGTTTTTTGTCGATATTTACACAAGTGCCAGGTGAAAGAGTTACATCAAACACATCTTCAAAAATTTCGCAGACGCGATCCACGGGTATAAAATGTTGATCGGCAAAGTAAGCTGCCAGGGCTTGAACTCTCTCGCCATATTGCACAGGCCCTCTAACGTTTTCAGGAAATATTCCTCTACTATTTTTTCCACAGCAAGGGCATTTTTTCTCCTCCACCCGATGTTCTGTCACCTCACACTTAGAAGGAGGAATTTCAAAAACCTGACGTCTTTCTACACAAGCACCTTTGATTTCACTAAGGGTTGTTTGGCATGTTTGACACATTGTGGGTGTATGAATCACCAAGAAATCGGGTTCTTCGACCTGCAAAAGACCTTTTCCAACATGCCCTTGTTGAGCACCTGGTTTTTTGCCTGATGAGCCACGTTGGCTTTTTGGCATCCGCTTCAAACCATCACTGCTAGGAGGTTTGTTGCTATTAGAACTGTTCTTTGTGAGTTGATCTTCTAAGCTACTAATACGATCTTGCAGTTGTTGGATCTGAGCCTGTTGCTGTTGGATCTGAGATTGCTGCTGTTCGATGATCTTTTCAAGATAGCGAATATAAGTGCGAATGGCAGCTGGAAGAGCATCAAAATCTTTACCGGAAATAGAGGGCATAAAATTTGGGTTATCTGCATTCATGTCTATAGAATAGCAAATCTCTCATACTAAAGGGAATCAATATTTATTGATGGCCATTTCGTTGAGGTGAACAGGCATTGGTTGGGGGGGATCTGAACTGTTACTATATATTTAAGTTTTTTTACAAGCTTATCTAATTGGCGGTTAGTACTGCTTGGACATGAAAACCCTTGCTGTATGAGCCTTAATAAAGGCTTTGGCTTCTTTTTCACTGCCCTTGTTGTAGGGCTCCTGGCCTTGTAACACATGTAGGGGATTTCTGATGAAAATGTAATGTATCGATGGGTAGAAAATGCTTACTGGCAATATTTTTGTGGGTATGACTTTTGGCACCAGGCGCCACCCATCTTACTTCTTTAATTAACACGAGTCATTGGATAAGGAAATAGTTGAAAAAAGACCTTTAACTTGCGTTAAATATAAAAGTGCATGACTTTTAAAGTTGCATGTGACTTAGGCTTAATCATATCCTGTAAGAAGGGAGCATAAAATAGCTAATGAATAAAAAATTTGTTAGAGGGGTGCCTTTCTGATTGCGGATATAAATTGTAAAAGATAAGTTAAGCAAAAAAGGAGAAATTTATGGCGCGCTTTTTATTTAGCTTATTTTTGTGGGTGAGTGCCTCTTTATTTGCTCAGAATGAATTGCCTCTTGCCTCCGTAGAGATAAACAATTTTTTACAATCCTTTGATGCTGCTTGGAATACACATAACACAAAAGCTTTAATTTCTTTATGGAGTCCGCAAGGAGATTTTATGACTCCTCAGGGACGCTGGATCATGAATCCAACTCAACTTGAGAAGCACTTTAAATCAGGAAAAATTGGCTTTTATGGAAAAAGTACAATTAGTCAATCTTTAGATGCAGCTCGTTTATTAAATCTTGAGCTTGTAATAGTCGATAGCACAGTCAGATTGGATAAGGGGGTTAAAGATGATCCTCTTAACTCCCTTTTGCAGCATGCTGTGTATGTTTTAACAAAGAAGAATGAGCAATGGAAAATTTTAAGCCTTAGAATGTATCAATTTCAACCCCAGTCTGTCGAATGATTATAAAGCCCCTTACATTGGAGCATCAACCTCTTCTTTCGCCGGCTTGGCGAGATCTTTGTGTAACTTATGACTTGCGTTTTGCCGAGTATAGTTTTGCCAATGCTTTTTTATTTCGAAAAAAGTATGCTTACCAGTTTGTAGAATGCTCAACTCCTTGCCTTCAAGGAAGATGGCAGAATAATGATTGTTTTGTCATTCCTAGCGTGCCTCCTAAGCAAATAAAATTTAAACTTTCCCAGCTTTTGCCAGGCTGTACCTGCTGTTTTTTTCCTCTTCCAGATGCTTGGGTAGAAGATTGTCAAAAAATGAATATGTCTTTGATCTCTTGCCGAGCCGATACAGACTATCTTTTTCGCAAGTCCAAATTGCAAACTTTACAAGGTAGAGAATTAAGCAGCCGAAGAAATTTATTAAATCAGTTAGAAAGAAAATATTCTCTTGAGTCCAAAGAAATTAAAGAGGAAAATATACAAGAGGCTTTTAAGCTACTGGAAAGATGGCAATCTCAAAAGGAAGACTCTAAAGAAACAACCGATTACTACTCTTGTTTAGAAGCATTAACATACATTTCCAAATTACATCTCTTTGGAAGAATTGCCTATGCTGACGGCCAAGCCTTCGGATTTACTCTGGGTGAACTCCTGACTCCAAAAACAGCTCTATTGCATTTTACCAAAGCTTTAACTTCCATTAAAGGAGCGACACCCTTTCTTTATCGAGATTTTGCTTTAAGCCTACCTGATAGTGTGCAGTGGATCAACCTAGAGCAAGATTTAGGAATTCCTGCCCTTAGGCAAGCTAAAAATGCATATAATCCTGATTTATTATTAACTAAATGGAAGGCTTCATAAGGATTAGCTTAAGAAACTGCCATGGCAAAGAAAAAGCCAAAAAACAAGGAATAGTAAGCAAGGGTTTTTATCTCTAACCTATTAATATTCAATATTTAGCTTTCTTGGGCATAGCAGAAGCAGTCTTGTGTATGGTTATTAACCATACCCACTGCTTGCATATAAGCATACATGATAGTAGGGCCTACAAATTTGAAATTCCGACGTCGTAAATCCTTACTCAAGGCTCGCGATTCTTCTGTTTCAGAGGGAACTTCTTTGATATTTTTCCGATAATTATTTTTAGTTTTCCCTCCTACAAATTGCCAAACGTAGGCATCAAAAGTGCCAAATTCTTCACGGACTTCCATGAATCTTTGAGCGTTGTTAATAGCCGCTTGAATTTTTAAACGATTTTTGATAATCCCCGAATTTTTCATTAAATTTTCTACATTCTGCTGATTAAATTTAGCTATCTCTATCCAATTAAAATTAGCAAAAGCTTCGGCATAATGTAGACGGCGCTTAAGGATTGTCTCCCAACTGAGGCCAGCTTGAGCGCTTTCTAAAATTAAGAACTCAAAGTGCTTAAGATCGTCATGGACGGCGACACCCCATTCGTTATCATGATATGCTTCATAAAGTTGATGATCTTTTGGCACCCAAGCACATCGTGGGCGTTCCTGCAGGTTAGTTAAATTTTCTTTCATTTAAATCTAGGGGGTGAAAAGTTCTTTAAATGTTTTATTCTCAGGTATCCATTTTGTTATAAGAATAAAATACTTGTATATAACATGAAAATTAAGCATATATAAAATAAATTTAAAAAAGAGGGCGCTAGATGAATACTATTCCTAATTCTATACATAAAAGCCAAGAAAATAATCTCAATAGCAAAGATTTTGATGCTCGTGGTTCTACCAAAGGAAAACATCATTCAGTACAAGATCTTATCACCCTCTTTACGCCGCCTCAAGAACCCGAACAAGGGGCCACTAAGAAAAAAATAACAGCTAGTGTACGGAAACGTAACTTAGAAAAAGCACGCTTAGCTGCTAAAGAGGAAGAAATGGAAGAAAAGCTTACTTTAAAAAATTCACTCTTTTCTCGCCCGCTCCTGAATAACAATTGTGCTGATTCATCACTTTCCATGCATCGGTTAAACTCTTCCACGAGTTTTGAGCTGAGTACCTATTCTCAAAGTAACTCTTTTGGTTGTAGCGATTGTACAAAAAATTTTTTACCTACCCCGATAAGCATAAATATTTATGATTTTTTTAAAAGTGAGGAGGGGGTGTTTTCTCTAAAAGAAGCTAAAAATCTTTCCTTACATGCTGTTTTATTATCTTTACGTTTACTAGGCTATGAGGTTATTAAAGCCTCTGAAGAAAAAATATATCTTTCGGAAGGCTTAAAGGAAGCGGAAAAGGCTTTAAAGCTAGCTTTGGAGAAGTTTTTTGAGGAATCGGAAAAGTTTTCCGGATCGTCGTTAGATAAGGTTTCTCCAATCTGGGATGCCCAGCATGAAACGCGGCTTTTAGATTTAGTTCAAAAATTCTTAAAGGATAAAATCTTTTTGGATGCAGAGTTGATGACTGAACGGAATAAAAAAATTATTAAAAAGTATGCTCCTCATACAGCAGAATTATTTAATAATATCGGTCGACTTGAAAAAAGAAATTATTTATTGCTGGATAAAATACAATCATTTATGGCAGGGGGGGCTTCAAAGATAAATAATTCATCGTCTCCTCGCAGAAATGTCTCATTTTCACCAGGGGTGAAACAAAGTACTTCTTTCTCTTCCTTTTCCTCATTAAATATTACCTTGAGGAAGAAAGAGGAGATAAGCATAGAATCAATTGAAACGCTAGAATATGCCAAAATTTCCAATGATTATCTTTACTTAAAGCAATTAAAATCTATCGTAGAGGCCCATAAAGTTAGTTTGCTAAATTTTAGCCAACATATTAAGTCTTTTGATCCCAAGTTAGGAATGCAAGATTGTTTTAAGGGAACACTTGTGGAAAAAATTGTCTATTTAATAAATGAAAATGCAACGTCACTTTTATCCACCATCAATACTACACCTTTAAAATTGATAGGAAAAATATTAGCCAAAACTCCTAGCTTGATTGAAGATCACCTAGAGAGGCAGCTAAATCCCCAATTAGAATTTATTCATTTAAAATTGCTTGAAAATTTAAAATTAAGAGAAAGTGAAATTTCTTCTAAGCAAGATTTAAAAGAGAAAGTAATGGATAATTTATTAAAAAATCCTTTAGAGAATTTTAGTGATATTGAACGCATTTTAGTAGAGGAGGATAATATTATCCATTTATATGAGGAAGGCCAAGTCCTCGTTATATCAGGAAAGACAGCAGACGAGCGCTTTTATTCTTTATTAGAAATCTTTAGTGCACGCTTCTTTGGGAGCCCTCACTTATTTAAATTTCTTATCGATAGATTAAAAAACTTTTATCCGGAGGGAAAAAAAGTAATTTCCGACCTACAAAAAGGATATGAGATGCTTATAAATTTCCACCTTGTCGATAGGGAAAAGTTAAATGAAGAGTTGGAAAAAAACTTTAGTAAAAAAATTTCTCTCGATCAAGCTTTAATTTATTTAAAAATAAGTTATAACTTTCTTCAGCAAAACCTTGTTTATTTGATCAGTAATGCGATGTTAAACACCAGACGAAGCAAATTCCGTCAAAAAAATCTCTCTCTTAAAACTCCTAGGCTCTCTATCAAGGAAGAAAAAAATCAAATTTATGTTATTTTTAACGAGCAGGCGTGTGAATTTAAATATTTAAGGAGGGATGGGCTTGTTGAAAAAGAAGCCATACTGACTCAGCTTTATTCTTTTAAATTACCTTATCCCCACCAACTTATGCATACCGAGCTTGAGATTTTTTTCTCAGGGATACATCTTTATTTTTCTTGTCCTCAAAAAGTCTTTGAAAACCATGAAACCTTGCAAGAAATGGTTTTTGATCTGAAATTAATAGGAGAAACTTTTGAGATAGATCAATTAGATATTCAATTAACCTCGTCTATTTAACATCAAATTTTAACAATAGCTCTATAACTTTTCTTAAACCGCTAAACACCAGAGCCTGAAAGAAAAATATTAAGAAAAACCTTTTTTAGTGCTGGTAAAGGCAGAAAACCCTCTTTTTTGTAAGCGGTCACAAGGTAGGCCCAGCTTTAGAGGCGTTTCTGAGGGCATCTGCAAAGCCAATAATGCTTGCAAATAGCTGTCTTTTCTATTTATTGCACTTTCTGGTTTACATTACTTCCCTATCATTAGAAACTTAAGTAGTTTTATCCCTCGTGAACGCTTACTCTTTTTCTCTCAATTTTTTGTTAATAATACGCTTTCAAGCTACTTCTTATGTAATTCCGTACTTTGTATAATTCCTCTCATTAAGTAGAGAAGCAACTTTCAGAGGGTTAGGTAGGCAGGCTTAGTTTTTTTAAAGCGTATAATTTTTTATAAAAAACGTTCCTCAAATATTTTCTTTTCCAAAAGTCTTGAGATTATTTGCTAATTTTATTATGTATAGAAGTGTTTTATGATAAAAATTTATAAAATTTACTTGTTTGTTAGCAAAAAGTAGCGGTCTTTTTTTTACAAATAGAGGGGAAAGGGGGTTTATATGAATATAGCTTGGTTGTTAGCAGAATTTATTGGCACATTTACTCTCATCTTTATTGGTGCAGGATCCATTTGCTTAAATGAGATGACACATGGGGGAGTGGGGTTGTTAGGAATCGCTGTTGCTCATGGCCTTGCCCTTGCAGTAATGGTATCAGCGTTGGCACACATTTCGGGAGGAAAGTTCAATCCCGCAGTGAGTTTAGCAGTGTGGGCGGGTGGCCAGCAAAGTACGATTCTTACCCTTACTGAAATAGTCGCTCAACTTTTAGGCGCTATTGTAGGAGCTTTTGCTTTAAAAGGGATATTTCCTGCTGCTACTCTTTCTCTAGCTAAGTTAGGAACTCCTATGATAGAGTCTAGCTTATCTAGTTCCGTAGGAATTTTTACTGAAGCTACCTTGACTTTTTTACTCGTGTTAGTGGTCTATGGAACGGTTGTAGACACACGAGGGGATTCTAAAGGCGTCGGTGGATTTGCGATCGGGGGTTTTATCTTATGTGGCATATTAATGGGAGGGGGAATAACAGGGGCTGCCATGAATCCTGCTAGAGCTTTTGGCCCTGCTCTTGTTGCAGGCGAGTGGGCTTATCAATATGTCTACTGGATAGGGCCTATCATAGGTGGACTTCTAGCGGGAATCTTATATAGCCGCCTACTAATGAAGCATAAGCTTTAAGAACCTTAATTTACAATGAGTGAGTTCTTAAATAAAGCTAATCGCTTAGTATGCTTTTTTTTCTCTTGGCTAAGGCAAGTGTTTAATAAGCACAACTTTTAAGATTACTCATCCATAAAAATGTTAGCTGCTTAAAAGCATACAGAACAAGGGTAGGGAAGTAAAAAATAAAGTTAATATTTAGGATAAATTTTTTTAGGCTCGTTTTAAAAAGAGATCATTTTCATGGATAAATTTCATAAAGGGAGTGGGGTATTTTTTCGGTCTGCTTGTTCCATTCATTTTTTATAAGTTATCGTTTAAGTCTCTAATATCCTTTATTAGCTTTTACTCCATGCATGGCTTATTTAATCATTAGAGAAAGGACAGCTATCTTTCATATAGGTATAAGTTAATCTTGCCTTGAAATAGTTCAAAAGCCTTGATATCTTTTCACTTTAACTTTTTATAAAATCTTTGCAAGTCAGTTTTTTTTAAAATTTTTTGCTTCATTCTTTAAGTTTTTATTGAGCCTACAGCTAGCATCTTCCTCATCTTTTTTTTAATTCTATCTTCTCTAATCTTTTATGAATTAAAGGTTTGAAAAGCTTAGCAACAACCGACTCTAACCTCACTTATTTATGAAAGCAGAATGTATAATTGACGAATAGAAAAGCTTTATCCATCCATGCAAAAGAAATAATATTTTTCATTTGATTACTCTTATGAAATAGGTAGAATGGCCAATAGAGTATTAAATTAGGTGACTATGCATCAACCACCTCTTATAGAAGATCTAGCAGTAGTATTATGCATAGCGGCCATAATGACTGTACTTTTTCAAAAGATTAAGCAGCCTACTGTCCTAGGTTATCTGATAGCAGGTATTATTATCGGCCCTTACACTCCTCCCTTTTCCTTAATCGACGATGAATTTGAAATTAAATTACTCGCTGAACTCGGGATAATTTTCTTGATGTTTTCATTAGGCTTAGAATTTACTTTCGGTAAATTAAGACGACTAGGGCTATCGGCGATTATTATAGGTTTATTCGAAGTTGCCTTAATGGCTATCATCGGTTTTTTTGCGGGCAAAATACTCGGCTGGTCTCCCTATGAATGCCTTTTGTTAGGCGCTGCTTTATCGATCTCTTCCACTACTATTATTGTTAAAGCCCTGGAAGAATTTAATCTAAAAAGGTTCTCATTTGCTGAGCTAATGGTTGGGGTACTTCTAATGGAAGATTTGCTAGCTATCTTATTGCTAGTATATGTTTCAACCTTGGGGGCTCCTGGCGAAGTTCTCTCCACCCGAATCGTATCAACCTCTTTAAAGCTTTTGCAGGTAATTACCAGCTGGTTTCTTGTAGGCTATTTTGCTTTGCCCTATATTATGCGGAAAATACAAAATTATATTACTGCCGAGACTTTGACTATTATCTCTGTAGGATTATGCCTTTTCCTTAGCTCTGTAGCCGTTTACTTTAACTATTCGGCTGCATTAGGTGCCTTTATTATGGGCTCTATTTTAGCCGAAACACCTTTAGTCCATAAAATTGAAAAATTAACTTTGCCCATCCGGGATATATTTGCTGCAGTATTTTTTGTATCGGTAGGAATGTTAATTGATCCGCTACTAATTATAAAATATTGGCCTTCTATTCTCATCCTTTCTTTAGTAACTATTACCGGCAAGTTTTTAACTAGCGGCTTAGGAGCGTTATTAGCAGGACAGAGGATTTCTGATTCAATACGGATCGGTTTTAGCATGGCTCAAATAGGAGAGTTTTCATTTATTATTGTGGGATTAGGAAGTTCATTGGTAGCTACCGATGGATCCTTGTATCCTATCGTGGTCGCTATTTCAGCAATTACCACTTTTGCTACCCCTTATTTGATAAAGCTTAGCCTGCAGATTAGCTATCGTGTTGAAAACTCTGTGCCTCAGAAGGGGGCCATGCTATTGAAAAAATATCATGCCTGGATACTTCCTATTGTGAGGGGCCACTTGGGGCCCAAGGGGGTGGAAGAAAAAAAGATCGTGCGCTTCATTGTCAATGCTATCATTATGGCTATCTTAGCGACAATAAGTGCCCAAGTGATTATTCCTCGTTTTCTTCCTATAGTAGATCAACAATGGCCATTTCAGTTTATCTTTTGGTTGATGCTCTACATACTAGCCTCTCCTTTTATTTGGGCAATGTTATTTACCTATCCTTCTTCAAAAGCCAACAAAAAAGCCTGCATGTTACAGATATTGCTCTGGGTCATTACCGCCGCTGAACTGAGCGTGTTGTCTTGTCTATACCTTTCCTTTCCCTGGGTAGCAATTCCGCTAAGCATTGTTCTCTCTATTTACTTTACCCTATTTTTTCGGCCGCTTAAGAGGTGTTACACATGGTTAGAAAATCGCCTGATTAATAATTTGACTTGCAAACATGAGCTAGATGAGACTCTCTTACAAGGCTTAGCTCCTTGGGATAGTACCTTGGTAAAAATCAAAGTTAAAGAGCATTTTCCTTTTATTGGCCAAAGTTTAGAGGAATGTCGCTTGCGCCCATCTTTTGGAATTAATATTGTGGCCATCCAAAGGCATCTAAAGACAATTTGGTTACCTAATGCTCAAGAGCGAATTTTGCCAGAGGATGAATTGGTCGTTTTGGGAGAAAATGAGGAAATTAACCGATTCAATTTATCGATCCAACGTATTGAAGAGGTTGTGGATTTAGAGGAGTCTCCAGCTATGGAGATTCAAAAAATGTATGTCGATGCAAACCCTTGCCTTCTTCACGTGCCTATTTCAAGTCCTACAGTTAAGCAGCATATAAAAGGGCTTATTGTAGGTCTAGAAAGGAATGGAAAGCATATTTTAAATCCTCTTTCTCCTACTATTTTACAGCAAGGAGATATTTTACTTTATATCGTTAAAAAAGATGAAAGAATCTAAAGGTCAATTTACTGCTTTAAAGCAGCCTTACAGCTCATAAAACCTTCAATCGGTGGTATGTTCATTTTCCGCCTAGCTCTAGGGCCTTGATTGATAAGTTCTAGCTTACGAGAGAGGCAAGAAATGCCTAATTTTCAACAACCTTTAGCATTTGCCTATCTGATTGAAAGCTGTTGCTGCTATTCATCCATTAGGATGTCGCTGGAGCTATAGCTAAATACTAGTCAATGTTTTTGGATAAATCTATAGCTTTTTTTAAGTTTCATAACTTAAACAAAATTTATCTAACTTAGATCTGCTTACTTCTCCTTCCTTATAGAGTTAAATCATTGAATAACAGAGGCTATCTTCAACGTTAATTTCTTTTTATCCCCCTGCGTATTAAAAAAATCTAGCAAGGAATTAACAGCTAGCTTAAGCTAAAAGCCTTGTTTTTTAAAGTCTTAAAGTCCGAGAGAGATCTACCTACTTACTTAAGCTCTTAAATGAAATCACAACTTTTTTATGTCTAGGCAAGCTTAAGTGGCCCACTAAACATTTCACTAATATTTCAGGAAGAATGCATGAGTTAAATGGCTTTTTTGGATAGATGATTTTTTTTGTTGACTATAAAATTTTTCTTTTACTATTTATACGCTGTGCTAGGCAAAATAGAGCCATATAAATCCCTGCAGATGAGAAATAATGAGATTCCCTATTAATAAAACACTTCTTACAGTTGAAAAAAAGATTAGATTCTTTACTGCTTTAATGTTTCTTTTATTACTCTTCTCTGTGAGTGGGTGTCGTTACTCTCATCGTCTCGTACCAACTGTAAATCCTCCTTCTGTGCCTTCATTTTACGTCCCTAAAAAGATTCGTGTCGCATTAGTCCTAGGGAGTGGTGGCGTGCGTGGTATGGCCCATGTAGGAGTGATTGAAGAACTTGAAGCTGCAGGAATATCGGTGGATTTAATAGTTGGATGTAGTGCAGGCAGTATTGTAGGCGCTTTATATGCAGATAACCCTTGTGCTAAATATATTAAAGAAGCTGTTTGGAACTTAAAGGCAGCTTCTTTGTTAGATTTTGATTTATGGCAGTGTCGTTATGGTCTTTGTCAGGGTCGCTCGTTAAGTAAAGTTTTAAATAAATATTTAAAATCAGAAACTTTTGAAGAGCTAAAAATTCCTTTAGTGATAGTGGCTAGTGACTTAAATTCAGGAGAATTGATTCCCATAGGTTCAGGAGATGTGGAAAAAGCCGTCCAGGCCTCTTGCTCGATTCCTTTTATATTTGTACCTCAAGAACACCTAGGACGTATACTAGTGGACGGGGGAGTGGTCAATCCAGTTCCTGTAGAGGTGGCGTTTGATATAGGAGCTGAGCTTATTATCGCGGTAGATCTTTGTGAACTTTTGCCACGTACTTTTCCCACCAATCTTTTTGAAGTAGCCACCCGTAGTGCAGAGATAGCCTTTATGTGGCAAAATGAGACCTGCTGTCATCATGCGGATGTAATTATCCGTCCTAAAACTTGTGATATTGGTACTTTTAGTGATCATTTAAGAGACCAGATTTATGAAGCAGGAAGGCGTGCTGCCAGGGAAAAAATTCCTGATATCTTGAAGAAGTTAGACGCTTTAAAAGCCAACTCTATTAATGATAGCTTAGAGGAGGATGATTGGTGTCTCTATTCACCTCAATGTTATACACCTCAAATTTATCTAAAGAAAACAGCTCCGGGGAGCGCGCCTGATTGATGAGAAAGATCAACTTGTTAAGCTAAATGAAAAGCATTCTTAACTTGTTTTTGGCGCTTTCTTTAAAGAGAGAGGCTGCAGCTTTTACTTATAGGATAATAAATTTTAGTGCGGAAAATTTCTTCCAACTAGTAGAAAATGCTTATTAGCGTAAGCACATATTAGCAAATATGCCAGGCTTAAAGTTTATAAGGAAAGAAATATGCGCTCTGAAACCCCTTCCATTTGTTGTTAGAATTTATCCGCTTTGCTACCTGCAATTTTTTATAAGTTAATGGGAAAAGAGAATAGAGCGACAGACAGCTTGTTTTCTAAAAAACATTTGTTTAAGAAAAGCTTGTAGTAAGAGGCATGATGATGCGCCATAGATCTCAGGAGTGGCAATCTTTTACATATTAAGGCGGGTAGTTTTCTTCTTGCTATCTATGAGGCTAATCCTGTAAAGATCAATCTATTGAGTACTCAAGGAAAAAACATACAGTTTTGCTAGGCTAATTTTTTAAGTGCTTGAGGGGCTTTATAATGATAAATAAAGGCAATGTTAAGCTTCTTTTCTCCCATCTGCTTGGGTGTAGGTGATAGATGTCTTTAACGGTGTACTATCATCCAGATTCAACTTTAGGCAGTGATAAGGGGACGTTAATAGCATCAGAAGATGACCGCTATTTTAAGTACGAAAGTGACATGACCCACTGGCAGTTGATAAAAATTGCTGCCCAAATAGCTATAAAAATTATCTATACTTTGGGCGGGTATCTTTTTTGTTATAAATGTAACCGAGAGGCGCAGATTGATTTTGCTAATCTAAAGAAAAGAAAATTTATTCATTATTATAAAAAAAGTAGCTTAGAAATTAATGAAAAAAATCCTTTACTCCCGCAGCCTTTATTTGACCTTGCTCCAGTCCTCGAATTTAGAGAGTCTCCTTTAAGAAGCAAATCTTCTACTAGCGATATAGCGGATAATCAGGTTATTCCTTTAGAAAAAATTTATAAAAATTTAATAGACCAGGCAAAAGAGTATAGACATCTTCAGCAAGGGGTTGAGGAATTAATTAAACGTAAGCGAGCGTGTCTTTTAGATCATTTGTATGAAGAGAGCAAAGAGATAGCTATTGCCCTAGAAAAGTTTTTAAATTTATATACAGAGCAGCAGGATTGTTGCCAATTTATTCGACTTCTTTCCCCTTTCTTAGAAGATGCTCATTTAATGGCTGCTTTCCAAAGAGCTATTGAGAATGCTAAAAACACTTCACCTGAGCAAAGAACAATTTACCATGAAAAATTTGAGGAATTCCAACAATCTTACGCGTATCTTTCTTCTCCCGCAGAATGGTTAATTTCGATTTGTGGAAAAGCTGATTTATTTAATTTTGCTCAGGAAATGCTGGCTTTAGGGGAGTATTATTCTCCGCAGTTCCAAGCTTTATACAAGGCTAAAGAAAAAATTTATAGCGAATGTTTAGCCTCCATGCAGGAAGAAATAGCGGCTGATGAAGACCTAAAAAACAGCATCTGGCAAATGTATCAAGACTTTGCCTGCATTCAAGATGAGTTAGAGAGAAACCTAGCCGCAGACATGCAAGGGCCTACCTACGAAGTTTACTATACTCTCGGCATATTTCTAAAAGATATCTTGGTAGAAAAAGGGTATACAGAAGAGCTAGAGGCAGCCATCCATTCCAATGAGGTAGGATATACTTTCATTAGGTTGTTTTTCTTTACAAAAACTAAAGAAACCTTAGAGGCCTTAAAAAGGCTGTTAAAGGATAAGGATACAAGGAGAGCTGCTGAGAATGCTTGCCTGCATGAAATTGCTAAGCAAAAAGCTAAAAATCGTGAAGCTAAAAAGTTATTAAAGGCAGCTCCTACCCTCCACGCATTTAAGCGGTTATCATTTTATAGTAAGCAAGCAATTTTTAGAGATTCTATAGGCAAGCTTGTAGATATTGAACCTTTGATAAATGCAAAATTTTATGATTCAAAATTTTTTAGCTTTGTGAGACAGCTGAAGAGAAGCGAATTTTTTAAAAATCGTCAGCCTACCGTTTGTGATATTGATTTTTATCTAGATTTTAGCCCCTATTTTGATCAATTAGAAACTTATATTAGTGCTATTCATAAGATTGTATATAGTGAGGCCTAACACCCATTAAGGTAGAGTCAATAATTTTATTTATAAGCTATCCAACTTTTATTATTAATTTATAATGAAGGAAAGTATTTACTAACGGATGAATGCTACGCATGCGCTTAAAAGTTTTTTAAAAGAACAGAAAATTTTTGATAACGAAATTTCTAAACTTTTTCTTCAAACACATCCTAAAGCTCCCCTTTTAAATGAGGCTTATGATCAACTGGCAGAGCAAATTAGTAAAATAGCTAATTTTGAAGAAGTAGCCGAAGCCTTATTAACAGAAGAAAATCCTAACAAAATTGATCCTCAAAGTCTATTAAAAATATGGATAGCTCTGGCTGCTGGTCTACCTCAATTGGCACCTGCTTGGGGTGCAGAAATTTGTGAAGATTTATTATATGTTTTTCAAAGCTTGCTAGATAATTTAGCCCTTACCCCTTCAGAAATTACTTCTCGTCTTTTTCATTTAGAGGAGAATAAAATTTTTATACTTCCTTTAACTCATCAAACCGCGTGGGGGCAAAGTTTAGAAAATGTAGTTCTTTATCGCAAAAATGTAGGCAATACATTCGATATAGAACTTTTTACGGTAGAGAAAAATAGTAGAAAATTCTTCGGAGAATATGCTTTCGGCGATGAGAAAGCCTATCCCTTAAGATATTACGCCGCCGTTCCTAGCGATGATCTGTTAGGACCTAATTTTCAACAACCTCTAGCTATTCATGCAGACATCTTATGGAAAACTTCACAGGCCCTTGATGTTGCCGGGCATGCTTGCCTAATAGCTTTTGAGCCTTTGCGTGCCTATTTGATTGATCCCCAGTCTAAGAGTCGTCTAATCCAATTACAGCATGCCCATAAGCTAAAAGCAATGACAGCATTCATTCATCGATGGATAGAAGCTCACACGACGTCACCGTTCTCCTTAGAGCTCTATAAAGCCTTTATGGTGATAGCCCGTTTAGTTTTAGTCTTAGCGATTAGAAAATCTATTCTTTCTTGTAGGAGCGAAAATTTAAATGCTAGATTAGGGCTCCTTAATAAGGCTTTAATTACTTCGGCTCGCCATCTATTTAAGCGTAAAGATAGCATTTCTATAGCCCTATATGAATTGTATGAAGCTGCTGTCGGTACTTTAGAACAATTAAAGCAAGAATCCGAACAATGGCTGCGCGAGTTTATTCCTGCCGATGATAGATTTAAGTCCTGTAAGTTGGCAGTAAATCAATCTTTTCTTATTAAAAAAAGTACACAACAATGCTTACAGTATCTTAGTTCTATTAAATCTACATTGCATTCTCCTCTAACCCCTCCTGCGGTAAAGGAGTTAGATGTAAGTAGAGAGGGGCCTATAGCTAAT
The DNA here is from genome assembly GCF_000813665.1 of Neochlamydia sp. EPS4. Lineage (NCBI taxonomy): Bacteria > Pseudomonadati > Chlamydiota > Chlamydiia > Parachlamydiales > Parachlamydiaceae > Neochlamydia > Neochlamydia sp. EPS4. Next base: position 17,941 of record NZ_JSDQ01000044.1, read on the forward strand.
GAAGGGGTCATTGATAAACTATCAAATATAAAAGATAAAATAAAATTTTTTGAATCTTATGATTATGAATGGGTGATACCTTATTTAACTTCAGAAGTGATGAATTTATCATTACCTCATCTTGAAAGTGATTGGATGAAATTATCCATTCAGGAATCTAGGAGGGCTTTACATCTATTATCTATTTTTTCAGAAAGACTTGCTAAGCATGCATTTCACCAACAGTGGCGTTTTTTATCTTCTCTGCAAAATAGTGGAGTGCGCTTATTAGCAATTGCTTATGCTCTATGTGAAAAGCTGGATAATCAAAATGTATTAAATCAATTTAAACCGGCTTTTAAGGGATATCTAGCTTTAACTACTAGTCCCTATTTTCAGTGCGAGTCCTATTCTTCCTGGAGTGATAGATTAGATACACTAAGTTTTATCAAAGGGTGGCATACCCCAGAGGTAAAGCCTGCTTTTTTATTCCATGAAAAAGGCAAGGAAAGTTTTGACGATACAGCCGACGGTCGTTTTGCTGAAGAAATTTTACAGGCTTATCCTACGATCAAAAATGAGATTAACCAGCATTATTACCATCTAAAAAGAAGGACACGCTTAGATAGCCTACAAGCCGTTACTCCAGGGCAATTATTATTAGCCGAATTAGTAAATGTAAAAATTCAAAGCCATTTGCCATATAAGCTAGACCTTGCCGATCCTTGGATTAACGCTTTGTCTAAACTTGTAAATATAGCTATGCATGTTCACCTTCTAAGCGATCAAAGATCTAGATATCATGTAGGCCATGAAAATATTGTCACTTTCCATAAAGGCTTAGGCTTTAGCCTGACCTATGCTAAGAATCATCAGCAGCGCTTTGATTTTTACTTGGAGGGTAGGGATAAAAAAATAAGACTAGATGTTAATCAAAGAAATTTACTTTCCAAAGAGAAGTGGAGAGAGAACCAAAATAAAACTTTAAAGCGTTTTGTAGGTGTAGAGGAAGAGATGAGCCATCTTAGCCTTACATTTGAAGAAGCTGCTGCTGAACCTACTTTAACGATTGTAGAACTACTAAGCAAATTAAAGTACCAAATTTCGAATTTCAAAATCGAGCGCTTTAGGTTTTTTTAGAAAGTTATCTTTTTAAAATTGTGATAAATAAAGAGGGGACAGAAATGTTTCCTTTACTAGAGGAATTTAAGCTCTACCCTCAAGTTTTAAATACTGTTCTTAAAGGTTTTTTAGACTCTACCGCCATTTTTGCTAAGAATTTAAATAAAGGTATTCTTAGCGAAGAGTGCAAATGTCTTTTAAATCTTACCATCCGTTTAGCTGATCTATCTTCATCTGTGGGTTGCAAAAGCGTTAGTTATACCTTAAAAATGTTCCATGCGCAGTGGATACTAGACTTAAAAGCATGTCTGCAGAAAACCAAAACGTTTGATCAGCAAGCTGCAGATATAAAAATCCTTTTACTTAAGCTGATAGGATTAGAGGAAAGAAAAAATTTGTCCTTGCAAGTTTGGAACGATTATTTAGATGAGGGCGCAGAACTCCATAAGCATTTAGAGCAGAAACGAATTTCTATGGATGCCATGACAGGGGCCTGGTGGTATAATATGCGTTACCGCCTGTGGCGCCACTATCATGAACTAAGCAAGACTCAGCCGGCCTTCATTCAAGAAATCCAAAAAAATAAGAATTTTGACTTTCTCAGCTTATCTTCGAGTAAAGGTCAATATTTACTTATTCCTGCCCCTATTCTTAAATCTGTAGACTTTAGGCGTTTATTTTCTAATCGTGTGCGGGTCTGGCAAGTAGATAAATCCCATCCTTATATTATTCTTTCAGATCCTTTGACCGGAACTTATCGGCTAAGCAGTGATAAAAGCTTCCCTCTTTCTTTACAACGCTTGATCGAAGGGCAATGGTATTTTTATCTGCCACCTCTTCAAGTGGCTAAATGCTTACATTTACCTACATCACTTTGTCAAGACAGTATTTGGTGGCTCAATTGTGAAAATTTATCCGCTAGAGGCTATTATCACTTTCAACCCGATAAGCTTTGGTTATTAAGAAATGACCAAGGGGCTGTTGTCTTTCAAGAGGGCCCGGAAAAAGGCATGAGGCTTGAACTGGTAGAAAATGAGGAAAAATCTTTATCCAATCTAGAGAAGTGTACGGGGGCGTTTGGCCAGCATTATTACACTTACGCTGCTCGTTATATTCATGGGATCCTCTTCGATTATCGAGATCGATTGATTTTTCCCCATATACGTATGCCGCACGGAGGAGGGCCTCTTGTTTTTGAACGTCAGGACACAGGCTTTTATGAAAAAGGAAGCCTTGATCGTCAATTAGGCGCTTGTTTTTATGCACCTTCAGTCTTTCACGTAGAAAATGGGATAAAACTTAAATCCACTCCTCTTAAAATCTACGGGATCGAAATAAAGAGAAAAAGGGGGGACCCTCTGCGAGAAGAAGAAGAAGAAACTTCTCTAATCTTACCCTTCCAACGCCATGTTGCAGATAGGCATTCCTCTATTGTCTATCCTATGGTAGAAAAAAGAGGAATAGAAGCTCCTTCTCAATTGCTTTCCATAGAAGGAATAGAAATTAAAGTAAACTTATATGGCTTTTGTCCTGAGACTCCCCAAGAAAATTTGTTTGCCGCCTATTTATCCCTTCTCGGTAAAGATTATTATCAAGCTTTTAAATTTTTGCATTCTATTAGACCGCACCATCGCTTAAATCAGCCGGAAAAGTTGATCCTAAAATGGCTTATTGATAGCCAAGCAGATGGGTGTGATCACTCGGCTACCGCAGCCGCAGTAAAATTAATCGCTTATAAGGTTTTAATTGATCAAGGAATCGATTTGAAAGGTCGATGGGATCCTCTTCATAGTCCTTTAACCTTTATTGATGAAATATACGAGCATTATTTAAGCCATCTCTCTTCAGTCCCCCCAGCGCTTAGATTAAGTTTAGAAATAGAGCTTTGGATAGCTGAGAACACAGAGCATTTAAAGATTTATTCATGCCAAGAGAAGAAAGCTTTATTAGAAAATCGTAAACAGGAGCTAAGAACAGGACAGAAAATAGTGATGACCGCAAAGCCAACCAAAATTTTGGAAAAGTCCCTGTTGGCTCGTTGGAAAAATCCTGGTCTAAGCGGTGGGAAAGAGCCTATAGATCTCACTTTAGAGCTTATAGAAGGAATAGAAAGACCCCTAGGAATGGCCTTATTACCGGGGCAACCTTATCCTGTAAAAGCTTTTGCCTATCATTATCTTAAGCTTTCCTCCCTCTATACTTCTCCATTAGAAAAGTGGGAATTAGTCTATACGTTAGAGACTCTAAAAATCCCCCCCTTTATCGAGCTTTCTCTTAAGGTAGCCTTGCAAAAAGAAGATCGAGCCCCTCTTTTGCCCTCTTTAAATTCTAAGAGATATACGGAAAATTCTTTGCAAGTGCAGGTGTGGTTTGAGCAACTGCTAGCTACTCTACCAACGTTTCAACTAGAATCCAATCTTATCCAACAGCAATCTAGACAGGAAGAAAAAAAAGAGGAAATAAAAAAGGGAAGAATCTTTCATGACTTAGATTTTACCTATAACATGAACCTGCTACTTGCAAATTGTAAAAGCATTTCTCCTTTTCAGATCATTCAAGCAATCAAAGAGGATTTTGCTAACTATACTGTTTATCCTTCTTTATCCGGTGAAGAACCGTGTCCTTTTAAAATAGAAGGTAACGAAGAAGATTTTTTTAAAAATGATTTAGATTTCTATCGAAAGGAATGGTACAAAGGGATCGAGCTTCAAAAAGGCGCTCAAGACTACTTACTTCCTACTTTCCCAGCAATTTTGCAGCTTGATAAAATTCTCACTACCTATGCTTATGAAAGCAATGATGTGGGGATGATCAACAACATTGTGCGAATTTTAAATCGAAGGCCTACGGAAATAAACGCTCTAATTTTCGCAAAATTAAAAGAGGTTAAAGAAGATAAAATTCAAATGGAGCTAGAAGATGGCCTTAAAACCATTTTTCTCCCTACATCCTCTCAAAAGCTAGCCTTTTTGCAACGACGCAATCCCTATTTTTTAGAAGAAGATCTAGTAGCTTTACAAACATGTATGCAGGAATATTTAGAATGGCAAATTAGCAATAAAATTATAGCAATGGTTAAAAGTCATCTACTCTCTATTATTCATACTCAAAGCCATCACCCTCTAACTTGGGAGGATGAGCCTGCTGTCCAGGAGGCATGGCAAGCAATTGGAGAGCTCTTAAATCCTTTCGAAAATTATTCCCCAGATAGCCAAAGCTATTTGGAAACCTTGCTTTTTGAGCATATTGCGGGTTTTCGTATGCGCAAAGATCAAGCTCAATTATTGCATCTTCTGATAGGAAAGATTTTTACAGAGAATCTAGGAGACTATTGCCCTGCAGTCGTTTTTCAAATGATGATGGGGGGAGGAAAAACAAGTGTGATCTTAGCAAAGCTTGCTAGGTTAGCCTCAAAAAACGCACGCGTGCCTCTTTTTTTAGCTCACCCTTCCCAATATCCTTCTCTTAAGTCCAATCTAATGAATACACAATTTAAACGGTTGCAGCAAGATGTGATAGATCTAGATTTTAATCGCGAAGATTTAGCTTCTCTTAAAATTCTTTACTACCTTAAAGCTCAACTCCAGCATGCCAAAGACAAAAATTATTTAATATTAATGAAAGCTAGTTTTTTGCTTATTCTTCGACAGGAATTAATCGATCAAATTAAAGCATTTAAAGAGCCAGACAACTGTGATCCTTTAACCTTAAAACGGGCTGTAGAGCTAGCTCATATCCTTTATTTTATAAAAACTCACTGTCTTTTTTTAGCCGATGAGGTAGATTCCCTATTAAACATCTTAGAAGAGATTAATTTTCCTGCTGGATTAGAAGTTGCTATTTCAAAAGACAGCCTAGAAGTCATTAAATACATCTATGTTGTTCTTTCAACCGATGCAAAAATTGCCCCTTTATTGAATCTTTTAGAAGACAATCAGGCCTGCGTGGCCAGGCAAACACTGCAGGAGCAGGTCTTTCCTAGGCTCGTAAAAGTGCTTATAAGTGAATATCCGCCTCTTTTTCCTTTAATTTCTCCCAAAAACTACGCCTCTTTCAAAGTATCCTTGCAAGATTACATTTTGGAGAAAATAGATACACGTCTGCTAAAAGGGATTAATGCTACCGATGATGTAGGATTTTTAGATAAGTTAGGAATTAGAGAAGAAAAGAAGCGCAAACAGGCTAAGCGCCATCTTAAATTTTTGAGAAGCCTAGAAGCTTTAAAAATGCAGCCACAACGTTCCATTCAACAGGCCTTAGGAACAGTTGCTTTAATAAAAGAATTATGTAATGAAATTTTGCCGCTCGCTCTTGCTAAAGGATTTAAACAAAGATATGGTTTTACAGAGGAGGGCAAAATTATTCCTTACTTAGGGGTAGATGCTCCTAACCATACGGAATTTGCTAATATTTATGTGGCCGCTTGTTGTTATTTTCAGGGAGCTATTAATGCGGGCGTGCATCCAGAGCGCCTAATGAAATACCGGGATCAAATGAGAGAAGCTTCCCTATACTATTCTGAAATCTACCATTGTTCACCAGAAGAATCTGCTGAAGCTCAGCATTTTAAAGCACTCATTGGATTAGCATTACATCAGGAATGGTCGCCAGAACATCTACAGGCAACCCTTCAAGAAATAAATGCAAGCCCGCAGCGATGTATAGATTTTTATGCCGAGTTTTCAGACCAATTCTTGCGCTATCATAGCTCTTTATTAAGTTGTGGGCCCGCTGCGCTTAGCCACATGGGAGCACAGTTTATTGGTTGCTCAGGAACATTAGGCAATAAAGATTCCTTTCCTAAAGAAATAGCAGACAGCTGTATTCTTGAGCAAGGGATCGAAGGGCGCATTTTAGTCAAGCTTACTCAGGATATCGCTAGCCAAAAAAGTTTTCTTTCAGAAATTGAGAAAGCAACCCCTCAGGAGATATTAAATGCTATTTTAATTAAACGGACGCCTGATGCTGCTAGCCGTCTTAGAGCCTTAATTGATGCGAGTGGGATGCTAAAACGCTATACTAATCAAGCAGTAGCCGAAGAGATTTTAAATTTTCAGCCTTTAAAAGAGGAAATAGACGGCGTAGTATTTTTATGCAAGAGGGGGACCCAGGAAAAATTTTTTCTCTTAAAAAGAGAACTTAAGGAACCTATCGCTCTAGCGATGACCCGTCGAGAAGAGTTTGAAAAGCAGGGAGTGCTTTTAGAACGGGTCTTTATCTATTTTGATGAGCTAAGAGCGATAGGCTCTGATATTCCTTTTAAAGCCAATGCTCTGGTGGCGATGACTTTTGATCCTTTATCCACCACCTTACGCACTATTGTACAAGGAACTTTACGTGCGCGCAATTTTTTTCATGCCCAAAACGTGGACATTATTTTCCACAAAATGGCGGGAGAAGTTTTAACTAAAAACGTTAAAAATTTGTCCAATCCTGCTCTTTCTGGAATAGAAAGGCTTTTTACGTGTGCCTTGCGTAATCAAAGTGAGGGAAAAAAAAGTCAATTATTGCAATCCGCTCTTCAGCAAGTGCGAGAAATTTATTGTGCAGCTGTCATTCAAAAAATGATGCAAGAATTAATGACTTCTACCCCACAGTTGGAAGGCCTTGAAATTTTCCAAGCGATGGAGTGGCTTTTTTACACCTCTTTTAAAGAAGACCCTGCTAATCTTTTTCTAGATTTAAAAGAAAGGGTGCCTGCCTATAAAGTTGTCCAAGAATATTTTAATGCTACCAATAGTCGTTTCCAACAAGTGGGTTTTCCTTATTTTGAGGCCATAGAATTACAAAAACTGGAAGAAAAAGCCGAAAAAATTGTCGAATGGGCCGAAAATACTTTAACGTGGTATGTTTTTAAAGGTTTTTCCTCTAATAGGGAGACACAAGTTTTTGTCCAAAAGCATAAGGAAATTCAGCTAGAAGTTAATGTGGAAATTCAAAAAGAATCTTTAAGGGAAGTGCAAAAGTATGCGGTTCGTGTAGATGCGCCAGCCGCTGAGTCATTTCCCTGGTTAAAATTGAAGGAAAACCCTGAGAACTGCTTAGATTACAAGTTTCCTCCTTTAACGACTTTCCGCAAATTGCTTAAACGTCTTCCTTATGAAGTTTCTTATTATCAAATTTTTCCCTCCGATCTTTTTTTGACAGAAAATTTGGCTCGCTCTCATGAGATAGACCTCCCAGTTTTTCATAAAGCTCAGAAAAAGGCAGCTCACCTTCTTTTAATTCAACAAGGCACTCACTTTTTTCCCCTATTTATTGATCTTAAAGAAGCGGCTTTTTGGCGGGAGCAAATCAAGCACTATCGGCTAAAGGATTGCTGGCTACTGAACTTAGAAGGACACTTATTAAACGAAGAAAGTATACTTCCCCAAGAATGCCTACCTATCACCAAACGAGCTCTTTGGTGGGGCCATTTTTTTAATGGAAATGCTTGTTACTTGCGTGCTTATCCACGCTTAGTAGAAGATGAGCTAAAGAAGGAAAATTATGAGCTAAAGTATCGTTTCTTAAGCATACAAGCAGCAAAAGATCCTATTCAAGCTCAGATACTTGCTGTAGATCCTATTTTAGCTCAAAAGCCTGCAGAGGCGCCCGTTTTTCATTTTAACAATAAAGTTGAGGAAACGGAGTGGTTGAATCAAGAAATTGCAAATTTAAGCCAAGAGGCGCTAAATCAAGTGCCCTGGCACTTTGCTCGTTTCTTCTCTAGTAAGCAAGTGGCGATGCTTGAACGTGCTGGCTTTTTTGATTATTTGCCTGCTGAAGAGTTTGAACATGTCACCTCTGAACAGGTAAAGCTAGTCCCTAATTATCGTTTGCGTCATCTGAGTTTGCCTGAGCAAATTGCCCAAGTGCCTGCAGAGAAAGTCTATTGGTTAAAAGGAGAGGCTCTAAATTACTTGCCTAAGGAGCATCTGGGACGTATTAATCCCGAGGAACTCGTAAGCTTAAGTAAAGATCGACAAAGATTTTATCAAATATTAAAAATTGATCTTTTAGGATTAGAAGGTTTTGCTAAAACCGTCCGTCCCTGTATGGCCCCAGCTCTTCTGCCAGAATGTATAAAACTGATCCCTGATGAGTGCCTAGCCAATCTAACTCAGTTAGAACAGTTGCAACAAGTTGCGCCTGTTAAATATTATCTCTTGAAGGCCTCGCAGTTTCATTTATTGCCTTCTAATTCTTGGCATTTGTTAAAAATTGAGGATTATAAAAAATATTTTTTGGAAGAAAAAATTTTCCCTGAGGCCCAAACATTTATTCAAGCTATGAATCCTACCTGGGTGAATGAAGTAGATCCTCGGTTAGCCTCTTATTTTTCTAATGAGCAAGTGTTACAAATTAATCAACCTTGCCCTTTGCCCTATTTAAAAATTGACCAACTAGAATTGCTGGATGCATCGTTGGCCTCCTATCTTGACTTATTCCAGATTGCTAAATTATCGGCCTCCCATCGTCATTTAATTCAAACTTTAATAGATGTAGAGCAAATTTGCCATCTGTCTAAAGAGGGCCTGGCAGAACTTTCAGTCGAGCAAGTAAAAAAAATTTCTTGTCGCGAGACATTATTGCGTCTAAATATAAAATTTTATCCCTATCTTTTAGCCAAGCAAATTGCTTTATTACAGCCTGAACATGTTTTAGATCAAGAAATTATTAATGCATTAGATGAAACCCAAGTACAGGGAGTGGCTCCTTTGCAGCTTATACTTTTCCTTCCTTATCTAAATCTTGAGGCTTTAAGAAGTGTAAGTCCTTTAGTAATAGGAGAGGCTCAAGGAATGACGGTAGAGACTTTTAAGAAGCTTACCTCTCTTCAAATACAAAGTTTTTTAAGCAGGAAAACCTTGCGACCTAAAGATTTGCTCAAGGCTTTAAAAAATTTGCTTCCTTCTCAATGGGGGGGAGATGGAGGAAATTTTTATCAAAACTTTCTTTTCGAATCAACCAAGAAAAGTCATTAAATATGTGCCCAAGCAAAAAGTGCGATTCTTATCTAAAGAAGCCTTATTAATCTGGTATGATGCTGATAAAAAAATTAATAAACAACGCGATACTGTGATAGGGGTTCTGGCCATTTTATTTTATCCTCTAGTCATCCTAAGCGCTGTAATGTTTGTCTTATTTGCTACCCCTAAGCGCTCTGTTGCAAGACAATCTTTTTGTCAAATGGCTCTTTCACCCTTACGTATTCTCTCCCCAGAAAGTTATTATCGCTTCATTAGCTCCTCCAAGTAAAGCTCCTCTTCAAAAAGCTAATTTACTATTTAAGTTTTTTAATAAAGCCCTTTACATGTTATATAAAAATTTTTTCTAACAAGCGATGGTTTGTAAAAATGCAGGAATATCTAAAAAACTTTTTTGAATTTTATAGCCGGGGAGACCTAGTAGCTGCTGTAAGCCAGATTATCTACTCTCCGGAGCCTACCTATGATACCCTTCAGCCTGCTAACGAATGGGTAAAGCAGGTAATCAATTTTGTAGATGCAGCAGTTTTCGGTAAAAGTCTAGAAGCTAGATATCAATTAATGCTTATAGATAATCTGAGGCAAAGTCATCCTCTCCTGTATGAGAAAGTTATTAATGATTTAAAAGTAGAAGAAAGTTTCTTATTGTTTCTTCTCTCTTTTGCTTGCCAGGAAAAAGAACCTTCTGGTCTTGGAAAAAATGCTCCTCCTTTCCTTGAAAAAATTTTTCAAGCTGAACAAGGAAGGATACCTTTATCCCCTGAAGCTATCAAAGAAATTTTAGTTTTAGTCCCCAGCAATTTTAAAACCCTATTTGAATTTCATCTACGTATGGCCGCAGGATGGCAACACCTCCTCCAACGTAAATCTTCTTATCTTTTAAGTCTTAATTGCCAATATGGGGAGGCTCATCCTTGGTATCCTTTACAATATTCTTTATTTCCTCCCTCTTTGGAAGAGCTGCTTTTAGATAGAATTCCTGTGATTTTTTTTGAGCCATTAAAGGAAGATTTAACAAATTTTTTGGAAAAGTTTGAGGAATGCCCAGCGATTTTTGCTTTTACTTCCCTTGCTATTTTTTTTCAAATGCTGCAGTTTCCAGCTTTTGTGCAAGCGGTAGGGGAAGCTCATCATCTTATTTATATTCTAGAGTTTTACCCTCATGCACAAATAAACTCTCAAAATTTTAAAGATTTCTTAGGTAAAGAATTTTACCCCATTTTTTTTATTCCTACTTCTCATTTGCGTGTGTATGCTCCCGCGCTGATGCAGGCTTTACAAGCTTGTTTTTCCCAACCTTATCCAGAATTTAAAGTGGATACCCCCATAGGCAATGGGCTATACGAAATTGCCAAACGCCTGTTGTTCTCTATTCAACAAGACCGTTTAGGCTTTAGTCGCCTGCCTGCTTTATATATGCGAGAGGGACAGCTTAAGTGGTATGATACCCACAAGGGCTTGCCTTCTTCTAGCCAATTCCTGGGCCCAGAAGCCCCCGATAAGATGCAGGTTTTGCTCTCCGATCTAGCTAAAAAAAGAACTGTAAGAGCTCGCCAAACGAAAGATAAAATAAAAGTAGCGCATATTGTTCCTCAAATTGCCTGTGGAGGCCATGCTCCCACGCGCTTATTACAGAATTTAGTGCTTCATCATAATTCTTTAAATATTGAACCCATGGTAATAAGTACAGAAATATTAACTGAAAATCTTTTAGAATATCCCTACAATTTTTATACCTCTTCATCTTCTTTGCAAAGAGGGGAGCCGCTAATCTACCAATTCCAAACATTAGGGATTTCTACTCTTATCCATGAGAAGCCGACGACTTATTTACATAGAGCTCACCATTTAAGTTCTTTACTTAAAGAGGCTAAAATAGATGTAGCAGTTTTCCATGGTCCCGATACGGTTAATACACTGGCGGCGCAGATGGTAGATGTACCGTTAAGGGTTTTATTAGAGCATGGTAGCCAGTCCACTTATCCCGGCTTTGACCTAGCTATTGTTAGTACAGATACAGCCGTAGAAGTCTACCAAGACTTGTACAAAAAAATTCGTACGCAAGTTGTTGCGTTGCCTTTTGCTTTGGATGTCCGAAAAAACTGGCTTCCTCAGCCTTATGAAAAAAAATCTTTAGGGTTACCTGAGGATAGCCTGGTGATGACTACTATATCCACTAAATTAGATACACGGTTGACAAATGAGCTATGTTATGCCATCGCTGAAATTCTTCAAAAAGTCCCTCAGGCTGTCTATGCCCCTATAGGAGCTATTAGCAATTTGGAAAGAATAAGAAAAATATTTAGAGAATATGGGGTAGATAATCGTTTCTATTATCTAGGGCCCCTGGCTAATCCCAGTCAATATGCACGCTCTATGCATCTATATTTAAATGAGTTTCCTTTTGGAAGTTGTTTGGCTATTTTAGATGCAATGGCTTCGGGTTGTCCTGTAGTCACTATGTTTGATATAAATGGTCCTCAGCAAGCTCGCTATGGGGGGATTTTTATGGGAATCGATCGGGCTGTAACTACGGGAAAGAAAGAGGAATATATTCAGCTTGCTTGCCATTTGCTAACCAATCCAGCCATGCATAAAGAGTGGTCTCATCATGCAAAAAAGCAATATGAGCAATTTGCTGATGTTAAAAGATATGTAAAGTCATTTGAAGAAATTATTTTTAAAGCCTACGGAGAATTTTAATCTTTAGGCACATCTGCCATTTGGCAAGAGGATCATTTGCTTGGATGAATAAAAGTTTAAACGGAAGTTCCATTTTTTTATAAGGTTAAAGTGAGTAATGGTTTATTATTAAACTATTAGGTTTTTTTTATTAAAAATTGTAGTCCCCAAAAAATTACTTAGACTGGTTTTCAGCAAATTCCAGAACCACGCCACCAAAATAAACAAATGCTTAAGGCTTTAAAGATAGAGTTACCAAAAGTTTTGCCAAAGAATCATGCGCATGTAGTCACTAGGAAAAAATGCCGGCAATAAATATAAGCTGTTAACAATCAATAAATTGTTTACTATTGATGGTTTCTAGAAAAATTGGAACTTTCGTTATAATGGCAGGAAGTTTCTCTCTTTTTCTGCAGAGTATTATGGCTGGGAGAGAACAACCTTTCTTGATAGGAAGAAGCTAGACGTATTGTATTCCATCATTCGATAGACGGATTAAAACATTGCACCAAAAAGAGCCGTTTTTCTCAAATATGGCAAAGAATCAATTTCATTCTTTTAACCAAACCAAAATTGCCGCGTCACTTAATCCCCAAAACCTGTGGCTGCTCCTGAATGTTTGGAAAGCCCCCCTTTTCCTTAAATCTATCTGAAAAAAGCGAGGTAGATTATCTGTGAATTGTTTTTCATGGATAAGGATTCGAATTCATTTGACTTACTTTTTTAATTTTTTTACATTGTCTTTAAAAAATGAAAATGCTGAAAAC
>NZ_JSDQ01000045.1:0-1168 GCF_000813665.1 Neochlamydia sp. EPS4
AAGATGTATCCTATCTCATCGACATCTATCGAAAGCTTGCCCAATGAATTGCTGCTCCCTATCTTAGAGGCTTGCGCAGTTCCTTCCTTATTTAGCGTCTGTAAAAGATGGCATCATCTACTGGCTTCTGAAGTGATGCCTTCTCTTTATAAGCAAATAGGTAAAGTACATGTTTCCCAAGGGGATATTAACAAGCAGGCTTTTATTTTAGATAGGATTTATAATCTAGAAAGTAGACTTTCTGAAACAGCAAAGGTAAATGCAATTTTTAGGCAAATCTTCACTTTAGTTAGTTCTCTTTCTCCTTTAGAATTTATATGGAAAACAGAAGAAAAAAGAGGCTTAACTCTGGCTAATTACTCTTCTTATCTCTTAAATATTAATCGTCTTTTACTTTGGAAAAAGCTTCCTGGTGGGGAAGAATACTTGAGCCGAGAAGAAATTAAGTACTTGCCTCTAGAAAAAAAAGGAGAGCTTCTTAGAGATTGGATTGCAGAAAATTGTGGAAACATCGTGGATTTAGGTTTATCTAGAGTAGGTTTGACTTGTTTACCCGCAGAAATATACCAGTTGTCTCAGCTGCAATGGCTTAACTTAAATCAAAACCAGCTCACCAGCCTGCCTACAGAAATCGGGCAGCTGCCTGAGCTGCGAACCCTTTACTTAAATCAAAACCAGCTCACCGCTCTGCCTGAAGAAATTGGGCAATTGTCTCGCCTGCTAGAGCTTTACTTAGACGGCAACCAGCTCACTTCTCTTCCTAGAGAGATAGGGCAGCTATCCCATCTACAAGAGCTTCACTTAAACAATAATCAGCTTACATTCCTTCCTGCAGAAATCGGGCAGCTGTCTAAGCTACGAGTGCTTGACTTAAATCAAAACCAGCTCACCAGTCTTCCTGTAGAGATCGGGCAATTGTCTCAGCTTCTCATACTTGAATTAGCGGAAAATCCTTTGAAAGATATTGCAGAAAAAATAAGGCAGCGTTTTCAATTGTAGAATGGCTTAAGTACTTTTTAAATTGGGTTGAGCTAAAATGAAATAAAAACTTTTAGCCATCTTATCTTTAAACAAGTCATCCGCTTTCCTTCCCGCAACTAAGCAAGCTTAAACTAACCTACACATTTATAATGACAAGAAGCTTCTCTCTTTTTCTGCAGATTGCTAT
>NZ_JSDQ01000046.1:0-2684 GCF_000813665.1 Neochlamydia sp. EPS4
CTTCACTTAAATCAAAACCAGCTCACCGCTCTGCCTACAGAAATCGGGCAACTATCTCAGCTGCAAAAGCTTTGCTTAAATCAAAACCAGCTCACCAGCCTTCCTGCAGAAATCTTGCAGCTGTCTCGGCTGCATACGCTTGAATTAAATCAAAACCAGCTCACCAGCCTGCCTGCAAAAATCGGGCAGCTGTCTCGGCTGCGATGGCTTTACGTAAATCAAAACCAGCTCGCCGCTCTTCCTGAAGAAATCGCGCAATTGTCTCAGCTGCAAGAGCTTTACTTAAATCAGAACCAGCTCACCAGCCTGCATGGAGAAATCGGGCAGCTATCCAAGCTGAAAGAGCTTTACTTAAATCAAAACCAGCTCACCAGCCTTCCTGCAGAAATCGGGCAGCTATCCAAGCTGAAAGAGCTTTACTTAAATCAAAACCAGCTCACCAGTGTGCCTGGAGAAATCGGGCAACTGCCTCAGCTACGAGACCTTGGCTTAAGCAATAACCAGCTCACCAGTCTTCCTGCAGAGATAGGGCGACTGTCTAAACTGCAAGATCTTTACTTAAACGGCAACCAGCTCACCAGCCTGCCTGTAGAAATCGGGCACTTGTCTCAGCTTAACCAGCTTGAATTAGCGGAAAATCCTTTGAAGGATATTACAGAAAAATAAGGCAGCGTTTTCGATTGCGGATTGACCGTAAGTAATTTCTAAATTGGGGTGGGCTAAAATGAAGTAAGAAACTTTTAGCCATCTTATCTTTAAACATGTCATCCGCTTGCCTTCCCACAACTAAGCAAGCTTAAGCTAACCTACACATTTATAATGACAAGGAATTTCTCTCTTTTTCTGCAGATTGCTATGCTGGGAGAACAACCTTTCTTGACAGGAAGAAGCTAGGCGTATTGTATTCCATCATTCGATAGAAGAATTAAAACATTGCGCCAAAAAGAGCCGTTTCTCTTAAATAAGGCAAAGAATCATTCTTCTTTTAGCCAAACCAAAATTGCCGTGTCACTTAATCGCCAAAACCTGTGGCTGCTCTTGAATGCTTGGAGGGTCTCCACCCTTGCCTTGGATCTATCTGGAAAAAAAGCGCGACTAGATCATCTGCGAGTTGTTTTTCATTGATAAGGATACGAATTGGCTTGACTTGCTTTTTTAATTTTTTTATATATTCTTTAATAAATAAAATGCTGAAAATTTATCACTACTCAAGGAAATAAAATGCATCCTATCTCTTCGGCGTCTATTGAAAGCTTGCCCAATGAATTGCTGCTCCCTATCTTAGAGGCTTGCGCAGTTCCTTCCTTATTTAGCGTCTGTAAAAGATGGCATCATCTGCTGGCTACTGAAGTCATGTCCACTCTTTATAAGCAAATAGGTAAAGTGCATGTTCCTCAAGGAAATGTAAAGGAGCAGGCTCTTATTGTAGATAGGATTTATAAGCTAGAAGAAAAGCTTTCTGAAGCAGAAAAGGTAAATGCAATCTTTAGGCAAATCTTTACTTTAGCCAAGCCTTTTTCTCCTCTAGAATTTAAATGGAAGACTGAAGAAAAAAAATATTTTACTTTAGCTAACTACTCCTTAAAAGTTTTTCAAGTTTTTAAACAAGTTTTTACCTTAGCTAAATCTATTCCCCCCTTGGAATTTAAAGAGAAGACGGAAGAAAAAAGAGACTTAACTCTGGCTAATTACTCTTCTTATCTCTTAAATATTAATCGCCTTTTAGTTTGGAAAAAACTTCCAGGGGGGGAAGAATTCTTGAGTCGAGAAGAAATTAAGCACTTGCCTCTAGAAAAAAAAGGAGAGTTTTTTAGAGATTGGATTGAAAAAAATTGTAAAAACATCACGGTTTTAGATTTATCTGGAGTAGGCTTGACTTATTTACCGCCAGAGATATGCCAGTTATCTCAGCTGCAAGAGCTTGATTTAAGCCAAAACCAGCTCACCAATCTGCCTGCAGAAATCGGGCAGCTGCCTGAGCTGCAAACGCTTTACTTAAACCAAAACCAGCTCACCAGCCTTCCTACAGAAATCGGGCAATTGTCTCAGCTGCAAGAGCTTGATTTAAGCCAAAACCAGTTCACCAGTCTGCCTGTAGAAATCGGGCAGCTGTCTGAACTGCAAGAGCTTAATTTAAGCCAAAACCAGCTCACCAGTCTGCCTGGAGAAATCGGGCAACTGTCTCAGCTGCAAAGGCTTTACTTAAATCCAAACCAGCTCGCCAGCCTGCCTGCAGAAATAGGACAACTGTCTAAGCTGGAATGCCTTTACTTAAATCGAAACCAGCTCACCAGTCTGCCTGTAGAAATCGGGCAGCTGTCTCAACTAAGCGTGCTTAAATTAGACCAAAACCAGCTCACCAGTCTGCCTGCAAAAATCGGACAGATGTCTCAGCTGCGGTGGCTTTACTTATATCAAAACCAGCTCACCAGCCTTCCTGTAGAAATTGGGCGGTTGTCTCGGCTGCAAGTGCTTAACTTAAATCAAAACCAGCTCGCCAGTTTGCCTGCAGAAATAGGACAACTGTCTAAGCTGGAATGGCTTTACTTAACTCAAAACCAGCTCACCAATCTGCCTGGAGAAATCGAGCAGCTGTCTCAGCTGGGAACGCTTAACTTAAATCAAAATCAGCTCACCAGTCTGCCTGGAGAAATCGGGCAACTGTCTGAGCTGCAAACCCTTCT